>NZ_CEXQWX010000038.1:0-41808 GCF_982718395.1 Carboxylicivirga sp. | reverse complement strand
GAGGCCTATGTGTTGATTTAATGAAAGTTGGAAGGGAAAAGTTTTTGAAGGGGTTCGAAATCTGCCTGGGCTTTGATTAAAGGAGGGTTAGAAAAAAGGCTCCCGAAGGAGCCTTTTATTTATTAATTCTTTCCACAGCCACTACAGCACTTTTTCTTTTCTGTACATTCGCCTTCCTTTAATTCATCAACTTCAAACTCCAGCTTCTTAAATGCTTTAACTAAATTCTCCTTCGAAGTTTTGTCTTCCCTATATTTTACTGTCACAGTCTGCCCCTCAAAATCAACATTTAAATCTTTTACTCCCTTTTCAAAAGGAATGTTTTTGGTGATTTTATTCACACAACTTTGGCAATCCATCTCCACCTTATAAGTCACTTCACTTACCTTTTTCTTTTTGTCCTCAGCATAAGTACTTACAACCATTAATGTCGTAATTATTAATACAAGTAATTTTTTCATATTTTAAATTTTAAATTGGTTATTACTCTCTATCTATTGAAAAACGAAGACCCAAATAGTAGCGTCGCCCCATTATAGGCCCCCAAATTAATGAACTATCAAAATACCCTCCGAAAGGATCATCCCCAGCAATAATAGGTCCATCTTGTTTAAAATTACCAAGGTTCTCAACTCCAGCATATATATTCCACTTTTTGAAATACTTTGTCACCTGTGAATTAACAATCTGGTAGGCATCAAATGATGATGGACGCTGATATTCTACAGGATTATCCCCCGTAGAAGGTACGCGACCTTTACCATTAAACTGCGTTGTAAAATCAAACTGCCATTTTTTAAGTGGTGTTGAATACGAAAGGTTAAATAATCCCTTTGATCGACTAATTAACGGACGCTCCATTAACTCGCCATTATACGTTGACTTTACATCATTGAATCGCCACGCCGCAACAACATCCAATCCACGCAACAACTCATATTTACCTTCTACCTGAAAATTATTTGCGTAAGATTTGCCGTCCAGATTATAGAAATAAACAGCATCAACACTTTGGTCGGCATCAACCACCAATTGATTTTGAAAATCGGTTCTATAATATTCTGCATTTAATGTCAATTCGCGACCTCCTATATTGATATATTGTGTGATATTTGCCCCATAATTCCAGGCATCTTCCTGATCCAGATCATCAGCAATAATTATACCACGGGAACTCGCCAACAGGTAACTATTCTCAGCCAATACATTAGGTGTCCGATACCCTTTACCGGCCGAAGCTCTTACGATGGTGTTCTTAGTAATGTTATACTTTGCATGTATTCTTGGTGTGAATAATGTTCCATATAGATTATGAAAATCGACGCGTGCTCCAGTGATGATTGTCAGACGCTCTGGAATACTATAAGTGTATTGAAAGAAGGCTCCTGGTACAAGCTCTTCCCTGTTCAGGTTTTGAATACCATCAGGCTGCAGAAAATTCATCATCAGACTTTCATCAAATTGATCGGCCTGAAAACTTGCCCCTGCACTGTACTTATTATTCTCATTACCAATTATCGATTGAAAAATTAAATTAGCATAGAACGATTCCTGATTGGCATCATAAACCTTACGGCCATAGAATGAATTTTGCTCGTGATATGCATAGTTGGCTACCAATGCCAAACTCGTTATTTCATCATCGAATAAATAACCGGCCTTAAAAAATCCTTCATAACGACGGGTATCGATATTAATGCCATAAAGTTGATCTTCGGAACCTATATTTTGATCTTCAGGATTTCTGCCTGTAAATCCCATCTGGCCTCCCAGCCTATTTTCATCCAGAACTTTAATTCCAATCTGTGAAGTAAATCCGTTTTTATTATTGTAATCCCAACGGTTAATAAAGTTGAGCTGCTTTAAAAGTGGTTCATCCCGAAAGCCATCATCATTATCATCAGTTGACTTTTGATCCTCAGAATAATGCGCCAATATAGCTGTTGTGAGCTTATCATTGATATGAATAGATCCATTCACATTACTCTCCCAACGACCTGTATTGTTGGCATACATATTCAAGAAGAATTTCTCAGAATTAACAGGCTTCTTGTATTCAACATTGATTTGCCCTGTTAAAGCCTCGTATCCATTAATAACCGTTGATGTTCCTTTTGATATTTGTATTGACTCCATCCAGGCACCTGGTATGTAATTCAGCCCATAGAGTGTTGCCAAGCCTCTAAAATTAGGAATGTTCTCGGTCATCATCTGCACATAGTTGCCTGACAGTCCTAAAAGCTGAATTTGTTTAGCACCAGTAGCAGCATCAGAGTATGATACATCCACTGAAGCATTAGTCTCGAAACTCTCACTTAAATTACAACAGGCTGCTTTACACAATTCAGCACCAGTAATATTCACTTTGGTCATCGGGTCAAGTCTCGACATGTGCGAGCCAGCTTTTTTACCGGCTACCAACACTTCGTCTAGCTCATCGCTCTTCAGAATTATTTCGAGGTGTTTATCATTATTAATTAATAAGGTATCCGGTTGATAGCCAATATAACTAACGACCAACCTCTTGTCGCCTTTCTTCTGTTCGATGGCGAATTCGCCATTGTAATCGGTAACCGTACCTTCTTGTGTATTAGCCCAATAAACATTTGCTCCAACAAGTCCGGTTAATTGATCCTTTTCATTGGCTTTCACAACACCTGTAATTTCTTTGTTTGCCTGAGAAAAAACAGGTGATGCTATAAATAGTAATAATAGAAAAACTATTGTTATTCGATTCATCTTAAATAATTTATACATGATTGCAGGAATACTTTGTTCCTCAATCAACGTTCGCGGTTAGTTATTTTAATAAGGGGTTGCATTGAGCCTGATATAACTTAGCTCAACAAGATTTTATAGGACGATTGTCCTTAGAAAGTAAGATGAATCATAAAAGAAATACGCAATTCTCCTCAGGTGAAGGATCATCTGGAACTTTTAGAATTGCGTCGTCAACAATATAAGAAGGTATTCTATTTATAGTTACAACATCTGCTAATAAGTGGTTGTAATCTAATAATTCAATAACCTCTGCCTGAAACTTAAATTTAGCAACAGTTGTCTTTCCATCGAATGATGCTTTTTTAAATTGATGCTGACATGCTTCATCATGTGAATGATGGTTATGCTCCTTACATGAAGTGCAAACCTGATCACATTCGCACTCGCTGCAGGCATGATCATGAGAGTGTGCGGTTGTTATGATACGAGTGAACGTTTCGTTCTCTTCGCAACCATTGCATTGATGATGAAATATATGCACGCCTAATATCGATGGCAGAATAGCCATCATTATCAGGATACTTATCAACTTATATTTCAACTTCATGGTCTTCATTAAGGACAAAAAAACTAATTTTTATACTACTCTACAAAATTTTAACAACTGATTTACATCACTCTTTCTTTAATTACATTAATCGAATAAACTCCCAAAACCTTCGGCATCTCAATTGATCAGTATATTTTTGTTCTCTAATGACAAACTTATATCTATATAATCCTACCTGCGATCTTGCTGTTGAAAATGGCACATTTAGCTACATGCCACCAACTTTACTGGCCAAATTTGAGCATGACATTAGTCCTTTAATGGCATTTCTGGGTGACAAAGATGATGATCTTATTTGCGAAACAAAGGATTCTTCGTTGCATACTTTCTGGAAGCAGTTTGGAATAGAATTGCCCACCTTCATTTCCTTGAGCGAATCGCTTGAGAAAAAATACGGACGAATTATTCCCTGGGGATGGAGCCCCGTAGTGATACAAAAATTTAAGAATACAAAAAGCATTGGAGGATATACTTCAGATCTCTTAATGGAGCAACGGAACTTTTTTAGTCGATTAACGAGCGTCAGCCTCGTTAATGAGCTAAATAAAAAGAATCTGCCTTCCTTTGTTACAATACCACAATTACCAAAAGCAATTCACAGTATCGATGAAATTATAGAGAGCTTGCGCTCTCAGCCAGCAGGCATTGTTGTAAAAACTTTGTGGAGCTCATCAGGACGTGGTCTATTGTTTATTAGAAATAAACAGCAACTGCAACAAGGCTATAATTGGATACAGGCGCAATTAAAAAAACACAAGTCTCTTGTTGTTGAACCCATCTACAATAAAGTGCAAGACGCATCACTTCAATTTCAAATCACTGATCGTGGGCAATATATTTTTCATGGCATCAACTATTTTGACGCTGACACACAGGGCCATTTCTCTAAAGAATATTTTCATATCCCGGAAAAGCTCAATAACATACTTCCCGGTGATACGCTTTGGTTAAGGCAAACTGAAAACGCCATTATTGAGAGCTTAAAACAATTGGAAATTCATAAACAATATACAGGACCAATTGGTATTGATTCTATGTTTGTGAATGAACATGGTAAAATCAAATTCTATCCACTAGTAGAAGCAAACTTACGATGTAATATGGGCTTGGTGAATATTCATATTAAGAAACACTTTGTTCATGACTGTCGCGGAACCTGGCAAATCACCTCATTCAAAGCTGGTGAGGCACCAGAATTTATGAAAAGGCAGATGAAGGAACACCCAATCTTCGTTCGGAATGGCAAAATTTCGAAGGGATTTTTCCCACTGTCATACTTTAAAGAAGATACGCGTTTTGCAGCGTGGGGAATTATTAATTAAACAGGCCTAAGAAAAAATCGCCGAATGAAGCCTTAGCAATGAGTATAACCAGAAAATTCCGGCTACATTCGACGACCCCTAACCAACCAAATAAAATAAGTTAATCAACCTGAATACATTTAGTAATAACAAGACCTTTTGCTACATATATTTAGGGTTAGTTGATAATATTCCTTAATTTTCTATCTCCACGGGTTGCATCTCCCGCCGTCTTCGTACATTGGAATTATTATCAATGATAATTTGAGTTACAACACGCGTAAACTCACAATAGGCATTATTATTCACGATTGACATTGCTTTAAGATAAACTAACAATTGCTTATTAATTAGTTTTATCAACTCCTTCTTGATACTTGAAGCATTGGCGTAAGTACTTTCTTCAATTTTATCTGATTCAAATGCCAAACGAAAAGTCTCAAAATCCTGCAGTTTTAACCGAATGGCCTTCATACATTCAACTGCTCCTGATAGTAATTCCAGATGAGCCTGCATCTCTGGCTTGGCCAGATCATCCAACAATGAATGAATTAAGGATGATTGTATATCGTAACTCTCCTTCAAATTACTCAATCCATAATGATCAAACACTTCCAATATAGCAACGGCTGCTTGCTGTAACTCCGGGATTGGATGATGTGTAAACCCCTTTAGCAAGCAATAAAGATCATACACAGCCTGCTCACATTGCTCATCTTTTTCCTCTAACTGTAATTGACTCTTTATACGATTAATTGCCACTCCTAATTTAGCAGAAAGCAAACCGGCATCATTCATTATTGCATCCAGGTGCTGATCTTCGTGAATCAATGAATCCTTGTAGGCATACAACATGCGCATTGCAATTGAATTAACCTCTGTAATACGACTGTTAAATGAAATTTTCTCAATCATAATGAAATGTCTCAATGGTTAGTAGTTAAAATATCATATGCATTATACATTACATTTATTAAGATATGGAATACTAACTAACGCTTGAGCACTAAACAACGTGTTGTAAAACATAACTTTAATGCTTGACATTTATGTATCTTTTACTTTTTAAGTTATTATCGTGTTTTAAACACATCAATACATCTTTCCCTATCAGGAATGATCAGAATACAAGCCCACATTTGATCCTTCAGGAAAAGTATACATCTTAATGACGTCAATTTTATTAGCTTAAGTTTTACATCCCTGCTAAAGAAGATGCAGAGTAAATTAATTCTGCAATATACTTTGGGTATAAAACAACCAAAGCCACCCCGGATTATCCTAAGGTGGCTTTTTTATCATCTCCTTAACTAAAGTTTATTCGTCTATCAATTCATCCGGTTCTTCGTCTTTGGCCAGCTCATATTTAACACCGTAGTTACGCATAATACGTCGCTTGCTACTATCGTCTTTATCGTATAGATTAAATTCAAGTTCGGCGATGATACGATCTATCAGGCGTTTGGCCTCAGGCATTAAGTCCGATACCCGTTCCTGTGCTTCGTCCAGCTCACGGTCGGCATTAGATACATCAGCAGCTTCCCTTCGTGCCTTATCCAACACTTCCTGCAAAGCCTCAGCGCTGGGGTTCACCATGGCCGGATAGCCTTTACCAACAGCATCGGCATCACCTTTTATCAATAAAGGAGCCATCTCAAGTGCCTGCCCGTCAGAGTTCAGATAGGGTAAATTACCACTTTTCGGCAACTGGTAGTGAGCCAACAGCTCAACCGGTAAATTCTCGCGGTAGATACGGCGCTTAGCCACCTCCCAAAAATCGCGAATATAAGTCTTTAGTTCATCAATGGATTCATTCTTTTCCTTTCTTTCTTTTTGAGCATTGCTTACAAAACGGGCTTTGTCGCCCATGCCTTGCTCAAGCAGTGGGGTAAAGGTCTGGGTTTTCTCAACGATACCGGCCGATAGGTAAGACACACCGCTCTCGCTGTCTGTTGTGTGGGTTTCGATAGCCTTCTTTAAAAATATCAGACTGTCGATAACTGATCTTGGCTTTTTTATTCTTGCCATAGGTTATTGTTTTAAATTATATGGAGATGATTAATTTCTGGTGTTATTGTCTGTTTTACAGTGACGTTTATGTCCCATTAAAGGTGTTGTGAAGCGTTACAAGGCAGGTAATGGCAAAAAACGAGCCTTGTAAAGCGTTACAGGTGGTTCCCCGGGAGCACAGAAGCTTTGTCAACTGTAACAGGTACCTCCCACAGGCTACGGAAGGCCTTGTTAACCGGAACCAGTGCTCTAAACTGTCTTGCGTGGTGTTACTACGGTGAACATCATATGCTGAAGTGCAATAGAGGGGCTTGTTACGCGTTACAGGTACCTCCAACTTGCAATGGACCCCATTGTGACGCTTTACAACGCCTGCACCGGCAATTTTAAAACCCTTGTACAGCCAATCGATTGGCTTTAAAAACGGTGTTATAACAGCAAAACGATCACTGACTGCACAAGGGCTTGGGAAGGTGTTTCGGGTGCATAGTAACGGTATGATCATTCTATAGGGATTTAGTGTTAGTTTTTATAAGTTAATTGCAGAAAACGCAAAACGTAACACCTTTGAATGGTACTATTTTAGTTTTTATTGATAAGTGGCAGGTTTTGTAAGATGAAGGAATGGTATTTGGGGATGAAAGTTTTGGGTAATTTGAGCGAAATTCCTTGCATATACAAAAGCCTGCCAATCTCACCATTGCAGGCTTTTTAGCATCTCCACCTTAATTCATCGCGCAAAAAATATATCTTAGTAGCGCATATGATTCATCAACAACACTACAAAGCCTTATACGCTGCTTTTGACTTGTTTCCTACCTCCAAAGGTGCTTCCACCCATATTGCCCATATGGCCAGGTACCTGTTCGACTTTTACGGAAACGGCCTGCTTTACACCCTGGGTAATGAGACCTATCCCGATTTTGAATCGGAAGGTAATACTGACATCATTCGTTTTTCAAAACGAATACCGCATTACCTTAACCGAGCCTTTGAGTATAGTCACCATCTGGAGCACACACTGCGTGATCATACCGAAATAAAACACATTCACTTTCGCGATATATGGAGTGGCCTGGGTATTTTTAACTCGTCAACCAAAGCCAAAACACTCTTCGAAGTCAATGGTCTGCCATCCATTGAGCTGCCCTATCGTTACCCCAATTTAACGCGGGCCACCTTAGGTAAGATCGAACGACTCGAAGAACTATGCTTAACCCGCTCAACACATATCATTGCTCCATCCGGTGTCATCCAAACAATGCTTATGTCGAGAGGTGTCAGCCAAGATAAAATTGATATTATACCCAATGCAGCCGATGCCAATCCGCCCTTCGAGAAGCAGGATAACTTACCAGGAAGCTACATCCTTTACTTTGGAGCCTTGCAAAACTGGCAAGGTATAGACACTTTACTCAAGGCCTTTGCCGGCTTAAAAGACATACCAGATTTAAAACTGGTTATTTGCAGCTCTAACCGACAAAAGGTAAGCAAACCCTATATAAAGCTGGCCGATAAATTAGGCATAGCCGAAAACACCATTTGGCATCATCAACTGAATAAACCGGTTTTAAACACCTGGATTAAAAATGCGATGCTGAGCATTGCCCCTTTGCGCGAATGCAGCAGAAACATACAACAAGGGTGTTCACCATTAAAGATATACGAATCGATGGCTTGTGGCACCGCTGTCATAGCTTCTGACCTGCCCGTAAGTCGCGAAATACTAGACGATAATGTTACTGGTAAGCTGGTTCCTCCAGACAGGCCACAGGAGTTAAGCCGGGCCATCCGTATATTAATCGAATATCCGCAGGTGCGGCAAAAACTTGCCCAAAATGGCTTGAAATACATCCAAACTGTTGCCAACTGGGATGTTGTAAAAAATAAATTAGAATCCGTATACACAACCAAATTATAACAAGATGCTTTTAAGGTATTTTAAAATGAGAGCAGCGCTCTCACCATCGCAGAAAAAATTCCTTCAGTCGCTTGAACTGGAAGGTAGCTTTAAGGTTTCGCACCTGCTTAAAGAACTGGTCAATATTGGAAAAATGGATACGGCCGGTGATAAATCAAGGAAAGTATTAGGGGTTATTATAGCCATCAGCCTCTTGGTCGCCTTCTTTTCCTTCTTCTTCCTAATTGATAAAGCACCTACAATATTGATAATTATCGAAGTGGTATTTCTGCCACTTGCCATCACCTCAATCGTCCTGTTCTTCATATTAAAAAAAGGCGATCTGGATAATAACTTACGCTTATTTACCATCCCGTTTTTAGGTGTTTTAAAAGAAGAAATGCACGACAGAGGCAAAATAAACTTATCACTCTGTGCCAAAAGCCTGTTTGAACATGCTTATCGATACGACAAACAGGAAATGCCACCTCGAATCAATGGCTTTGTAAAAGATTATAGAACCATCTCGTATTACAAACAAACATCCTTAAAAGGCAACGCCACGCTTTCTGACAATACCGATTTGGCTTTTGAACTAATTAATCTGGGCAAAAGGATTAGTATTAAAAAAGTAACCAGCCGCAAAACAAAATACAAAACCAAACATAAGAAAATCGTCAAACTTAATATCTGCCTTACCTTTCCTAAATCTATTTATACACGAAATGGAGCTATTACAACAGATATGCCATTGGCAATCAGCGAAACTAACCAGGCCATTAAGGTAAAAAGCAAGGTTGTATTTAAAGGATTAGAAAAAGACGATACGGCCCCGTTGAATCCTTCCATTCATGCGATTCAGCAGTTATATAAAGTTGTTAAACCAATTTAAACCCACAATAAAATTTCAAAATATGAGATGCGATATAAAAAAAGGAATATTCCGACAAATCAGTTGCAAAAAGATGGCGACCCAGCATTGTTCAGATTGCGGCATAAGAATGTGTAGCACTCACGCCGAGCAATTAAATGGTAAAACAGTTTGCATTAAATGCTTTACAAAATCAAAAAATGGGTCAAAAGCGGCATTGTCTGGCCGCTATTACGATGACGACCGTTACTTTTATATGAGCTATTGGGCCATGCGATCAAGCTATTACGATGACTATGACGACTATGGCTTTGATGAGTCGGACTATTCAGGCTTTGAAGACACCAGTGACGAGATGTATGATATGTCGGACGGGAATGATGATGACTTTTTAGATAGCTAATGACACAGAAAAAACTCCTTTGGACAACTGAGAACTATCCGCCTAATAAAGGTGGCATGGCCGAGTCGTGTAACCGGATTATCGCCTCCCTGCGGAAGCTGAATTACGTGATTCACGTTCTTCATTTCACCAATCGCAAAAAGCCATTTTTCACCGAACAAAAGCTCAATGGCAGCTACACAGCTATTCCAAAGCACCATGACATTTCCCACACTCTGAATCTGGGTCTGAATTTTTTAAGTAACCCGGATACAAGACTTGAGTACGATGGCATTGTAGCATTTGGAGGCCTCCTGCCCATGAATGGTGCACCAGTTTATGCCCGGTTATTGGATAAGCCATTGTATACTTTTATCAGGGGCAATGATTTTGATATTTCGGTTTTCTCACCCAAGCGAAAGTATTATTTAGACCAGGCTTTTAGTTGCTCCAAAGAGGTTTGTGTCAATAGCCTGGATAAGGCCCAAAGAATACAGCTGCTTTATCCCGATACCAATGTCCATTATATTCCAAACGGCATTGACAGTCATAACTGGCTTCCGCTTAAAAGTGAAATTGACAGTATGTGTGAATGGAGAAAGAACAGCACCGTGCCTGGTACGGTGACCATCGGTTTATTTGGCGTATTAAAAGAGAAAAAAGGTATCCGGTTCTTCCTCGAAGCATTACTAAAATCAGGAATGAAAGAGAAAGTTCACCTGATATTAACCGGCAACATCGACGACGAGAAGATATTACAACTCATTGAGAAACATCAACTACAAACAAGTCTTTTGCCCTTTATGGACCGCAACGAGTTATTGAAATACTATACCGTGTGCGATTGGATAGCTATACCATCCTTTTACGAAGGCATGCCCAACGTACTAATGGAAGCCGGCATATTAGGAATACCAATAATAGCCAGTAACATTGATGGCATGAAAGACCTGTTAAACAATCAGGAAAACGGACTGACTTTTCACCCGGCAGATAAAGAGGCTTGCGCCCGGCAGATCTTTAAAGCTGTAAATATGAGTGATAACGAAAGGGCCCAACTGGGATATAACCTTGAAAACCTTATTGCAAGTAATTACACTGCTGATCAAGAGGCTTATTTGTACAATCAGTTCTTTTCCAACAATCATGATAATACGCTGATTAGCCGAATAAAATCGCAACACAAGATGCAAACAATTCAAATCTAATACTATGACCAGATTAAGTTATATCCTATTATTATCAGTGCTGCTTTCCGCATGTGGAATGGGAAGCAAAAAGCAAAACGATTCAACCGATAAGGAGAATTCTTCGGAGGTAAAAACCAGCAATAAGGTTAATCAAACCACGATTTACCTGAATAATGCCGATAATGTTTCTATAGGAGAAATTTCAATTGGCACTGATGTACTTATCAACCTTGGAGATATTCATATTTATCGAAAAACAGGTAGCTCAGGCAAAGCAAAGTATATTAATAAACAAGGCAATGTAATTGCCAAAATAAATGTATACGACGATGCCATTAAACTTAAAAAGGAAAATGGCGAACTGCTATATAAAGTTAAAATATATGAGAGTAAGCTTAAGGTAGCATCTGATAATGAAATGACTAACCCCTTTGAGATAAAGTCGAAACATAGCAAATTATTTAAGGTTTATCAGCAAGGTAACGAGATAGGTAACATCATTTTTGAAAACCAGCGCGCAACTATCGAAATTGGTGATACACATATAAATGCTGTAGGTCTTGGTGCTGATAAAGTCGCAGGGATTTTTGCATTAAATGAGATTGAAATGTCCTATCGCTGCATTATGGTTGCCGAACTATTATTAAATAATTTTTAGTTCTGTTAGTCCAACCTGACCCATAAACTCAAAAACATTAAGCGCTCATGATTTTGTATTATGCACTTGGTGGTGGGCTGGGGCATGTCAGTCGTGCTTTAAAATTGATGCAACAATGGCACATTGAGAATTATAAAATAATGACAAGTGCCATTACTGCCACCCGTTTTATAGATAGCAAACGACTGATTATAATACCCAGGGAGGAAGTTAATCAGGCAGATCAAGTAGTTCAGCAATTATTATCAAATGAGCGAGTATCTTCTTTTTATATTGACACTTTCCCATGCGGCCTCAAAGGTGAATTAAGCAATGTATCTATTCCCACGCATATTAAGGTCCATTATGTTTGTCGCAGGTTAAAATGGCATGAATACGAAAAACACCTTAAAACAACTTGTCATTTTCACACCACCCACATACTCGAAGAACCCGAACCGGCTCATCGTGCTTTTATTCTGAAATCATCTGAACAAGTTAAGTGCTTAAAACTCGCTGTACCTTCCTCAGCAAGTAATCCCAAAGGCATCATCGAACAATATAATCTACCACCCCATCAAGCCATCTGGTTGATTACTCACTCCGAAAATCCAGCTGAATTAAAAGCTTTAATAAACTACGCCAAAGATATTGCTCAAATAGAAGGTTGCCATCCATACTTACTGGTGAATACCAATATTGAAAACAATGAATTAAATGTGGATCAGCTTATCTTTCATTATCCGTCTTACGAACTATTTCCAATCTGTGATCGAATTTTTAGCGCCTGTGGCTTTAATATGATGCAGGAAACGAAAGAGCTAGTCTCCAAACACTTTTTTATACCCTTTGATCGTAAATTTGATGACCAGTTCTGGCGAGCTAAAAAAAGAAAGGCGTTAAAGTAATAAATCTCAAAACACATAAAAGCCTGCAAATTTCTCAATTGCAGGCTTTCATGTAGTCCCGACGGGAATCGAACCCATATCTACGGTTTAGGAAACCGCTATTCTATCCGTTGAACTACGGGACCAATATTGTGGCGGCAAAAGTAATGGTTTCTTTTAAAAGTGCAATAGTTAAATACGCTTTAATCGCTTTGCAGCCTCTTCCAATATCTCATCCGGCTTAGCAAAATTAATACGTATATGTGGCCGATGTGGGCGCTCTTTAATAAAAGCACTTATCGGCATTGTTGCCACACTATATTCTTTAATTAGTTGAATGGCAAAATCTCTGTCCTTTTCTTCACTTATTGAGCTAAAGTCAAACAACTGAAAAAAGCTACCAGAACAATCCAGGGCTTTAAAACGTGAACCATCCATAAGTCTTAAAAATGTGTCCCGCTTTTTCTGGTAGAACGAACTTAACTGAGCATATTCGTCTTTGTTGTCAAGAAAATCGGCAATGGCCAGCTGAAATGGGGAGTTAACGCTATGCATCATAGTCTCGTGAACTCGTCTGATTTCACGCATAATCTCTTCCGGAGCTGCACAGTAGCCAATTTGCCAACCGGTTACATGATAAGTTTCACCGAAGGAAGAAATGATCACACTGTGCTCAGCAAGCTTAGGATACAAAGCGATACTTTGGTGCATGTGTCCATCAAACAACATGTGTTCAAAGGTTTCCTCACTCAATATGAAGATATTGGTACCACTAATAATCTTCTGGAGTCTCAACAAGTCAATCTCGCTCATTACCCACCCGGTAGGTGCATGGGGTGAATTAATAATAATCATGCGGGTATTAGGGCTGATCATTTGTTGAACCAGCTCCCATTCGATATGATACTGATCGCCACTCATCGGAATGGCACGCACCTGTCCCCCATTCATCTCAATGGCCGGTACATAATATTCATTGGCAGGTTCAAAGACAATAACCTCATCACCTTCTTTTATTAATGCAGCAATGGCCGTGTAAACAGCTTGTGGTGCACCAGCCGTGATGGTTATTTCTGTTTCAGGATTATAGTACTTATCGTATTGATTAAGTAATTTCTCAGATATTTTGTTGCGAAGCTCAATCTCTCCTGCCGATATTGCAAAGCGATTTAAACCTTCCCGTAAATGTTTCTCAACCAACTCAACCAGTTTTGGAGAACAATGAAAACCTGTGTATCCCGATGCCAGATTTATGGCATCATACTCTTTGATGAGTGGATTAAGCTTAGTTAAAAAGCTGGATTCCAGATTATGAAACTTCGAATTTATTTTCATGATATTGACAAAAAAGGATTCAGGCCTTTGATTAGATCAATCAATTTAAGGATTATGTTTTTAATATGCGATATGTTTTGTGGAAAGGCCGTTTTTTCTAAATCAACGGCATAAAATATTTGACCAATGGCATTAACTTGGTTTATGATGGCCAATGACAGAGCTACTAATCTTCATGAAATAACTGGTGCACAATAGGAAGCGATTTTAATTCTCCCATTGTGTCGATATGTAACCGATAATACTCAAGCAAATGTTCTAAAAGTGTAAGGCGTTCGTTCCCTTTTAGATTAAGCAAAGACAAGCTTTCAATGTCCAACATATATAGTTGCCGCCAGTTAATGAGTGTCTTACCAGTAATATAGAAACCATGCGATGGCTCATTGTCGGAGAAATGACCATTAAGTAAATCGAAATAGTCTGCTTCGATATAGGCTCCCTCAGGTCCGAATCCCAAAAAGCGACTCAACTGAAAGATAAAGAACAAATGGAAATTATAGTCCCCCTCAATTCCGGTATCAAATACTTCAATACCATGGTATATAAAGTTGAATAAATCAATATTTTCTTCCTCCTCACGAAGCACTTTACTCAACAACTCTGTCAAGAAAAAAGCCATGGCACGTTTCTCCTGTTTAAAAGGAATGCTGCATAAAGGATGAGCTACCCTAAAATCTTTAATTCTTTGAATATCTGACTTTGGTCGATGATACACTTCCATATCTAAAAGTGTCATTGGTTGCAGTAAAACGGCATTCCCCTTATTTCGCTTGCTTCGAACTTTATTTACCAAATAGCCCTGACGACCAAACTTCCGTGTATAAACAGTTACAATAATACTGGTTTCCTTATACTTAATATGATTGAGAACAATGCCTTTTGTTTGGTGTATCATTGTAAATGCTTTTGCACAAAATTAGTATTTGTTAAGAACAATATACAGGGTATAAAAGACAATAAATGTCAGAATAATATGGTTAGATAATGGGGTCAAATGTTTAATGAATGATAAATGTAATAACCGAATAAAAAGAAAGTAGTTATTTTTGGCGATTGTAGTATTACTATCATTTGATTAGAGATAACGAATTTAAAAGGATAATAATGGAAGAAAAGAAATGGAGCTTTTCAAAAGCTTTTTGGGTTGCCAACACAGTTGAGTTGTTGGAGAGAGCAGCCTATTATGGTGTATTTATAGCAATGACGCTATACCTGTCAAGGATTTTAGGTTTTACAGATATTGAAGCAGCTTGGATTGCCGGACCATTTGGGGCATTACTATATTTATTACCCACCTTCAGCGGTGCTTATGCTGATAAGATTGGATTTCGAAAGGCCTTAATGTTAGCTTTTCTACTCCTAACAATTGGATATGCAGGCATGGGTATTCTTCCAGCCATTTTCGAAAACAATGGTTTGGTAATATATGGAGAAACAACACAGTTTAGCGGTCTTGAAACATCATGGGAAAAATTCCTGATTGTTCCCATACTCTTAATTGTAGTAGTAGGTGGATCTTTCATTAAGAGTGTGATTACTGGCACAGTGTCGAAAGAAACAACAGTTTCCAACCGCGCACGTGGATTCTCAATCTTCTATGCCATGGTAAATATTGGCGCTTTCTCAGGTAAGCTAATTGTTAAACCGCTCCGTATGTCAATGGGTGATGAAGGATTATTTATCCTTAACTTTTTTGCAGCGTCAATGACTCTAATCGCACTTATTACGGTTTTTCTATTCTACAAGAGCACTCACACTAAAGGAGAAGGTAAAAGTCTCAATGAGATATGGAATGCTTTGGGTAAAGTATTTACCAATGGTAGATTAATAACACTTATCTTGATCATTACAGGATTCTGGATGGTTCAGAGTCAATTATATGCTACGATGCCAAAATACGTGCTTCGCATGGCGGGTGAAAATGCAGCACCTTCCTGGTATGCTAACGTCAATCCTCTGGTGGTATTTACTACCGTTGCATTTATAACCGAGCTCATGCGTCGTCGCACAGCATTGTTTTCAATGACCATTGGCATGTTTATTATGCCGATATCTGCTTTAGCAATGGCTTCGGGCAATATGTTTGACGGAACCATTCTTGGCGTTCACCCTGTCACCTTTATGATGATTGTGGGCATCGTCTTCCAGGGATTGGCTGAAGTGTTTATTTCCCCTCGTTTCCTTGAGTACTTCTCATTACAGGCTCCCAAAGGCGAAGAAGGATTGTATCTTGGGTTTAGTCACCTACACTCCTTTATTTCGCACCTGGTTGGATTCGGATTATCTGGTTACTTGTTGAGCATTTACTGTCCAGATCCGAAAACATTAAGTGTGACCGAAAAGTTAACCGCGTATGATCATGCACATTACATTTGGTTCGTATTTGTAGGTATTGCTTTAGTTTCAGCTATATCACTAATTATCTATGGTTACGTCACAAAAAAAATAGATACTAAGAAAGAGCTAGTTAAGTCAGAAGCCTAAATAAATCACTAACATTTTAAAGATTTTTCTTGCAGAAAAAAGGATTTGACTTATCTTTGCAACCGCTAAAGCAAAAAGATCTTTAGAATGTTGCCCAGATGGCGGAATTGGTAGACGCGCTGGTCTCAAACACCAGTGGTAGCAATACCGTGCCGGTTCGATCCCGGCTCTGGGTACCGCTTAATCCCGATAGAATTTCTATCGGGATTTTTTGTTTCTACATACAATCCTGCAATAGTATAGATGACATTACTTCTATATCAGACTGCTTACCTCCATTATCTTCAACCGTAATTTTTGTTAGCTAGTTTACACTAATCATTGATAATTATCTACTAGTGGTGATTTTATTCATAACCTATTAAGTTTATCTGCAATACAACATTTATTATCTTGCAACTGAAATAATAAAGACTAATAAATTAATACACTCAAACAAAATGAGATCACTCTACTATTTGATTGTGCTGGTTCTTGTTTTTGGTTGCAACCCTGTTGAAAAACCGGTTGACAATCCTTTCCTGACAGAACTAAATGCTCCGGTTGATTATGAGAATGTTACAGCCGATGATATCACACAATACGTACATTTTACGTTGAAACAAGCAGATGCCAAAGTTGAAACAATCAAGCATACTGCAAATCCATCTTTCAATTCAGTATTTGCAGCATTGGATGATGTAGTTAATTCTGTTACTATCGCATCAAACCGCTCATTTATGCTATATTGGGTATCTCCTGATTCCCTTTCAAGAATCAACGGTTTAGCAGGTTACAAATTGCTGGATTCCTTATCAACCACCATTTATTCTGATAAGGATATTTTCAACCAAATGGTTCGCGTCAAAGAATCGGATGAATACAAGACCTTAAAAGAAAACAGAAAACGCCTCGTTGATGACCTTATTCTGAATTTTGAACAATCCGGAGTAAACCTGGATGCGGATAATAGAGAAAAGTATCTTGCGCTGACAAAGGAGATCAATCAGCTCACCTCAGATTATTCCAATAATATGAACACGGCAATGCCAATTTTGGTATTGGACGAAGATGGTGCATCAGGGTTGCCAGAAAACTTTAAAAACACATATCGAACAACAGAAAATAAATACGAAATCCCGGTGATGAACGCCACTAAAGGACCGGTGATGAGTAATGCAGAAAAGGAGGCAACCCGAAAAGCCTATTATCTGAAGTTCAACAACAGAGCTGCTGATAAAAACCTGGCCATATTGGATCAACTGGTTCAAAAACGTCATGAACTGTCCAACATTATGGGATATGAAACCTATGCCCACTATAACCTGTATCCAAAAATGGCTAAAGATCCCGAAACCGTTTGGACATTTATCAATGATCTGACAGATCGTGCTAAAGAAAAAGCTATTAGTGATCTAAAAGAATTAAGCAATCTAAAGAAGAAAGATGACTCCACAATAAAAGGCAGTCCATTGAAAGTGTGGGATGTATCATACTACACGAACGAGATATTAAAGAACAAATACCAGGTTGACCACGAAGCATTAAGGGCCTACCTCCCTATTGATCAGTGTCTGAAAGGAGTACTTGATATTTATTCTGAGCTATTTGGTCTTCAATTCAAAAAAGTGGAAGATGCTTCGGTATGGCACGAAGAAGTGGATATGTATGAAGTGTTTGAGGGTGAGCAATTGGTTGGTCGTTTCTACCTCGACCTGTTTCCAAGGCCTAATAAAGAATCCTGGTTTTATGGTGTCGGTTTAAAATCCGGTAAAATGACTGAAGCAGGACTCGAAGTACCGACTAACATGTTGTTAGGTAACTTCACCAGACCTACTGAAACTTCACCTTCACTTCTTAGCTTCAAAGAGTTGAACACCTTATTCCATGAATTCGGTCATATTATTGATGGTCTTTCATACAAAGGCGAATTTGCTCTTCAAGCCAGCTCCAAAATGGACTTTATAGAGTCTATGTCGCAAATTTTCGAAAACTGGACCATGGACTATGAAATGTTAAGCTCATTTGCCAAACATTATGAAACAGGTGAAGTATTGCCAAAAGAACTGTTTGACAATATGGTGAAAGCCAAAAATGTTGCCTCTGGTTATAAGGCAATTTCATCGCTTCGAAACTGTTTCTACGATATGAACCTATACAATAAATTCAGTCCTGAAGTTGCCCTTGATACTGATGAATTATGGAAGAAAATCGATGACGAACTGGGCATTATGGAAGTCTATGTAGATGATACTCATCCACAGGCTGCCTGGATTCACATTAATACCCATCCTGTTTATTACTACGGTTATTTATGGTCGGAAGTATATGCACAGGATATGTATACTCAATTTGAAAAATATGGACTGACAGATCAGGCTACTGGTAAGCGATTCCGTGAGTTGATCCTTTCCACCGGACAGCAAAGAGACATCATGGAAGCTGTTGAAGAGTTTCTTGGCCGCCCTTCAAATAACGAAGCCTACATTAAAAGTCTTGGATTGGGTTAAGCAATAAATCAATAGACTAAACACCTTTATAGGGGAACCATTACAAAATAACAGTCAATAAAAGACTCTTTTAAAACTTAGAGGCTGTCTCAACAAAAAATTGAGATAGCCTCTTTTTTTATACTCTTTATAATCTCTCCGACTCGCTGTAAATCACATCACATCCCTTCCAGATTCAATCGACCAGTAAGGGGTTAAACATATCAAAACAAGTACTGATCCGACATACTCATTCAAATTTTCTTAAACAAATAGAATCATATTAACGTATTAAGTTAAAATATTAGTATCTTAAGTTTCTAACAATGTTGATAATATATTGATCGATGCTTATCAGAATTTTATTCAGAACAATATTTACTCATTAATTTACTATGCTATAGTTACTAAAAACAAGCAATATGAAACGAACATGTAAATTTTAATCGTAAAAATTACACACAACTTGTCCCGACTCAGGTGGGAAGGTAATGATTAAGATTTCATGAGAGTTCCATGTGACAACTTAAAAAAAATTTAAACACATGAAAGGAACTGTATTTTGTGAATTCCTGAATATGACAGAGGAAAATTTTGGCTACAAAATGGTTGACCAGATTATCAATCAGTCCAACCTTCCCAATGATGGAGCTTACACTTCTGTAGGCACATATGATTTTGATGAACTTGTAAGCTTATTGACACATTTAAGCCAAAACACCAATATTCCTCCCAATAAATTATTGTATGATTTCGGTGATTATCTTTTTAAGATTTTTCTCAAAAAATACCCGGAAATGTTTCAATACGCTCATGATGGCTTTACTTTTCTGGAACGTGTGCCACAAAAAATTCATATTGAAGTCAACAAGCTTTATCCTGATGCGGAATTACCCCATATAGAAACCTCCATTGAGGACAATGTACTAACTATGAAATATGCTTCCTCCAGAAAATTAGGTGATCTGGCAAAAGGTCTTATCAATGGCTGTATGAATCACTTTGATGAAAAATATAGCATACATGAAGAGTTTCTTAAACAGGATGGCAGCGAACTGGTATTCACCATAACAAGACTTTGATGTCAGCAGAAGATTATAGGCTTCTTAAGCGAAAATTAAACCGGGAAATCAATGCTCGTGAACAAGCTGAAAAACTGCTTGAAGAGAAATCGCTTGCTTTATTTGAAAGCAATACCCAATTAAAAGAGGTTAACGGCACCTTAAAAAATTTACTTCAGGAAAAAAGTAATACCCTTTTCAGGCGAGAGCAGGAATACAAATCGCTGGTTGAAAATATTAATGATATCATTTGCAAAACAGACCTTGAAGGAACTATATCCTATGTAAATCCAATTGTTGAAACAATTCTTGGATATGCGCCCCATGAACTAATTGATAAAACAGTTTTTAATTTTTTACCGAACCATTTTAAAATTAAAGGAAGCTTATTTTATGAGGATCAAATTACCCAAAAAAACTGCCTCAGCTATATTGAAGTTCCAGCCTTAACAAAGGAAAACAAAATGGTTTGGTTTGGAGTCAACCTGCAATTCTATACCGAAAACTGCCCTGATTGTACTAAGAAAAAATGTATTCTAAAAAATAATGAATCCATAAGTTCAAAAGATGATTGTCATTTTAAGGAAGTTATTATTGTTGCCAGGGATATAAGCGAACAAAAAAACACACAAAAACTCCTGGCACGACAAACTTATTTCCTGGAACAGAATATAAAAGAGCAAGAGTTAACATCTGAAATTGCATTGGAGTTAAATACTTTAAAACCTTTTAAAACCAGAGTTAATAATATTCTTGAAAAGGTTGGCAAACACGCCAGAGTCAGTCGTGTTTATGTTTTCGAAGATGAAGAAGACGGAACACTGACCAATAATACATTTGAATGGATTAAACCGGGAGTAGAAGCTGGAAAAAATAATCTTCAAAACATTCTGTACAACCAATTTCCATCGTGGAATAGGATACTCGCAAATGAAGGACGAATCTATGCTGAAAATGTAGTTAACCTTCCGGATGATTTGCAACCGATTTTAAAACAACTATCGGTTAAATCCATTGTCGTTTACCCTTTAACAATAAAAAATAAATCAATTGGTTTTATTGGATTCGTTGATACCACGACAACCAGAAAGTGGACGAAAACGAATATAGAACTTCTGAGAACTATCTCTGGTATGGTATCCGCCGCTTTTGAACGGGAACACATGGAAAGTTCTATTAAAGCCGAAAGAGACCGGGCTAATAAAGCCAATAATGCCAAGTCAGAGTTTCTGGCTAATATAAGTCATGAAATCAGAACGCCCATGAACGCCATCCTGGGATTTAGCGAAGCGCTGTCTTTAAAACTTGAAAAGCCCAAAGACCGGGGAATGATCAAATCGGTGGTGAAAAGTGGTAAATTACTTTTGTCTCTCCTAAATGATATTCTTGACTTTTCGAAACTAGAAGCCGGCAAAATTGAATTGAATAACGATGCGACGAACCTGAAGAATACAATACTGGAAATCATTCAGTTGTTCTCAGCCAATGCCAAAAAGAAAAACATCTACCTTAATTATAAAATAGATAACAGTGTTCCCGAAGCTATACTAATTGATGAACACCGTGTTAAACAAGTCTGCTTCAACCTTGTAGCCAATGCCATTAAATTTACTCATAAAGGAGGTGTATTGGTTGATGTTGCTTTCGTTAAAAAGGATACTATTAAAGGAACAGTTTACATTAAGGTAAGCGACACTGGTATTGGTATTTCTCCTACACAAACCAAAGTCATTTTTGAATCGTTCAGACAACAATACGGACAGGCTAACCGAAGATATGGTGGAACAGGTCTTGGATTAACCATATCGCAAAAACTCGTTGAAAATATGGGAGGAAGTATTGAAGTTGAAAGCAGTGTTGATGTGGGGTCTGAATTTAAGGTTACGATTCCTGACATTGAAATAACTGAAAATGCATTACCAAATAATCATGAAGAATTAAATTTACCTGAATTACCTGTTTTCGAGCCTGCCTGCATTTTAATTGTTGATGATACGATTGAGAATACCAGAATTTTAAAGGAATTTCTGCCGTCCAATCAACTAATTCGTACTGCTGCCACTGGAACTGAAGCTGAACTTAAGTGTAAAGAACAGGGGTTTGACCTGATGTTTTTGGACATAAAACTTCCTGATATTGATGGTCATCAGTTAGCAGTCAACATCAGAAAATTTCAACCCACGGCAAAGATAGTGGCCTACACAGCTTCTGAAATTAATGATGAAAAGCTGTCAAACCAGCAGGTATTTGATGACTTTTTGGCCAAACCATTGGATAGAAAGCGACTTATTCAGGTTCTTAATAAATTCCTAATAGCTGAAAAGGATAAACAAACTGTATCACCAAAGCTTAGTGAAGCTGTTAAAAAAGAACTCCCTTCAATCATAGAGCATCTGCAAACCACCTTTCTTCCTCAATGGAAGAAAATTAACGGTTACCTAATTCTGTATGATATTAAAAGCTTTGCGACTGAATTATCTGATTATGCTGAGTCTCAAAAAGTCTATCTTCTGACTGATTACTCTAAGAATTTGAAAGAAGCTGTTGAGTTAATCAATTTGACCAATATAAAAGAACATCTCCAACGATTTCCTGAAATAATCGAAGAACTAAAAACCTATCTCTAATCATTACAGTTATGAAATCAGACCTTCCCAACATATTAATTGTCGACGATAATATTCTAAACCTGCAGGTAACAACTGAAATCCTTCAGGAACAAGGCTATAGGATTGGACTGGCACAAAGCGGACAAGATGCCTTGAATCAGATTGAGATTCAACTTCCCGACCTGATATTATTGGATATTATGATGCCGGGCATGGATGGCATTGAGGTTTGTAAGCAAATCAGAAGCAATAAAAAATGGTGTGATATCCCTATTATTTTCCTGACAGCCAGAAACCAAACCGAAGATATTGTGAGAGCTTTTGAATCAGGTGGAGCTGATTATGTAACCAAACCTTTTCAAAAAGAAGAACTGCTTGCCAGGGTAAATAACCAAATTGAATTGTATAGAAGTAAGCAAAAAATAAAAGCCTTAAACGCAACAAGAGACCGGCTTTATTCTATCATTGCCCACGATATAAAAACGCCTTTCTCAAATATAATTTTTATCGTTTCGGCCATAAAAGACAAAGTGGTTATCCCAGGAACAGATGATTTTAATGAAATAATTGAACAGCTCGATAAAACTACCAAACAAACAAATGATTTGCTTAGTGATCTCCTTACCTGGACGCGCTTTCAAAGTGGCAGCATTAATCCGGAATTCTCTTTAGTTGACCTGAGTGCTTTGGTGATGGAAACCGATCAGTTAATGCGACCTACAGCTGAACAGAAGCACATTTTGACAGAATACATATTTGACGATGATTGCCGGATATTTGCTGATTCCACTACAGTTAAAACCATCATCCGAAATCTATACTCCAATGCTATTAAATTCAGTGAACCAGGCGATTCTGTAAGCATCAGCATCAAAAAAGAAAATAATCATTGCAAATTGAGCATACAGGATAATGGTGTCGGAATGGATAAGCCAACTTTGGATCGCTTATTCAACAAAAAAGAAGTATACACAACCAACGGTACTAACCAGGAATCAGGTACAGGTCTCGGCTTACAAATGGTTCATGATTTTGTTGAACTTAATGAAGCTAAACTCGAATGTGAAAGCGAAGCCGGTACCGGAACAACATTAAGCATTATTTTCTCCAACCAAACTAAATCCTAAGTAAATGACCGTAAAACTTAAGCAATACAACGTATTAGTAATTGATGATGATCCGATAATTCGAAATGTGGTACGCTCCTACCTAAAAGATAAAGTCAACGTTTTTGCAGTAGAAACGCCATCGACTGGTTTCAGAATTTTGGAAAATGAAGAAATCGACCTGTTGATAACTGACTTTAAATTACCTGAGATGGATGGCTTAAAAGTGCTTGAAAAGGTAAAAGCTGATTATCCGAACATTGAAGTGATCATGATCAGCTCATCAACTGATATGAACACGGTTATTGGTGCTTTAAGAAATGGTGCGGCTGACTATTGTAAAAAACCATTTGACGCCTCCACCTTATGGCTTTCCATTGAACGAACCCGGAAATTCGCCAAACTTCAGGATAAGCTGAGCAATGAAGTCATCAAAAACAAGATGCTCAAAGAAGAAGTTGAGCGTGAAATCGGTGTTCAGTTAATCGGTGAAAGCAAGGCTTTGGAACAAGTTAAAACACAAATGAAGTTGGTTGCAGAAACCCCTGACACCTCTGTACTGCTCATTGGCGAAAGTGGTACCGGAAAGGAAATAATTGCCAGAGGCATTCACACTTTAAGCCAAAGGTGTGATGAGCTATTTGGTGCTGTTAATATGTCGGCCATACCTGAAAGTCTTTTTGAGAGTGAATTCTTTGGTCATAAGAAAGGAAGCTTTACCGGAGCCATATCTGATAAGGCAGGCTGGTTTGAATCTGCTAATCGCGGAACACTTTTTCTGGATGAAATTGGTGAAATGCCCATGTCTCTTCAGGTTAAATTATTAAGAGTACTGGAAGATCGAAAATTCACCAAAGTTGGCACACATGATAGTAAAGCCTATGATATAAGGATTGTATCTGCAACCAATAAAAGCGTTGAAGAACTCACGGCCGGAAAGGAATTCAGGTTAGACCTGTTCCACAGAATCGGTGCCTTTGTAATACATATACCGCCTTTAAGAGAACGTCGATCAGATATCCCACTACTGGTTGAATATTTTATCAAGAATATATCCAAACGTTTGGGTAAAACCATTAAAAAAGTGCATCCTGATGTTTACACAACACTTGATAAATATCCATTTCCGGGAAATATAAGGGAACTTCGAAACATGGTTGAACGGGCTTGCATCATGAGCCAGGATAATATAATACAAGCCGATCACTTCTTTTTGCCTGCTAACCAAATGAGTCCAAATACCAATCATAGCGAAACCATCTATGATTTGAAAGAACTCGAAAAACAAACCATTGTTAAAGCCCTTCGAAAAGTAAACTATAATAAATCAGAAGCTGCCAAACTGCTTAATCTGGAATGGAATGCTCTGTATCGGCGTATTCAGAAATATGGTATTCAACTCGAAGGTGAGGTGTAAAGATTACATTGATTTTGTTGGATGTATAAAGCTTTGTGTCGGGGACTGTTTTCACACCTCCCAGCTAGGGTGTCCAATTTGAAGTTCCAATTTTTACCCTGTTTTTTGAAGAATGCACTTCTAACTGCAGTATATACAATAGGCTACTATAAGATTTATTTGATAAGGCCTGTAAGGCCGTTGCGTATAAGGATAGGCCGAAGGCCTATCATAGACATTCAGTTAAGCTGCAGACCTGAAAGGTCGATACGTGTTGAATACGTTTGTACTTTTTTTCAACGTGCCGGACTTACAGTCCTTTTAGTAGTGTTTGTATTTTTCCACAGGCCTTCGACCTGCACTTTTACGTATTGCTCTTTCAGAGCTTTTTAAAGCACGGGTATTCATTATATAACACAATAGAGTCTAAGATGCTATTTTGCTTTCTTGCACTATCCAGTAGTTCTTACATCGTACTCACGTTATCAATAGATTAAAATCCTTTTTTATTTTCAAAATCACTTTTTTCAGTAACAACAAATTGGACATCCTACCTCCCAGCCTTCTTCTCAAGAATAAGGAGTTGTTTAAAAAGATCAAAGAACCAGGTAAAAATCATTCGGGACCACACATATTTCGTTATGGACGGCCATTAATTGATTCAGGACCATTAAAAAATAACTGAGGACCATCGAAAAATGACCGAGGGCCATTAAAAAGTGACTGATGACCACTTATTTTTCATTCAGGACCGGTAGAAAATGATTCAGGACCATAAGTTTTTCATTTGTAACAGGTGACTTGTCAAATTTTAGTGGTTACCTGGTATTTTGGCAGCGTTACCAATCATTCTCAACAGGTTCCAGAGCAAACGTTTGTGGTGATGAGCCATTGTATTGACGGCTACAACAGTTTTGATAAGTTTCATACCTTATTTGACAAGAACTTCTGATATTTTGAATGAACAGGCATCACCACCAAGGGCAATCCATCCTTGAAAACGGAGATTGACATCTTCATTTTCGAAGATATTTGATTAACTCACAATCAGAGACAATTTTACATCAATTTGATATTGTGCACATTACAGCATTTGGTATTTCCTTTGATTCTAAAAGGGAAACGATATATCATGAAAAAGAAGACACTATTATCCGCATTTACAATTGCTTCACTTCTGACCTTTCTTTTATCAGGTTGTTTAGAGAAAGAGTTTGAATCAATCGAAGCGCAAATTACTGATGAAACTACCTTTGAAGGGTTTGATTTTGCTACCATTACCAGTCTGGATATAACAATCAGTGCTGTTAGTCCAGTAAGTACGCCAATTAAAGGTGCTGTTCTTGAGTTATTCTCAGAAAATCCCCTTTTGGCAAATGGAACGTACAACCCCAATGCCAATCAATACAAAATGTTTAAGGGAAGTACAACAGACAATGGTAGTTTAAATACTGTTGTCAACTGTACTATTGGGCAAGACAGTCTTTTTATTTTAAGCTATTACGTTGGATTGCCGACTTTAACTGCCGTAAAGATCAACGCAAAAACGATGGATGTAACCATTGGTGGTAATTCAAATCAGGCGACAACAAAAAGCTCTCGTTTAAAAGGAGCTCCTCCGTCAGAAGTAAATGTAGTTAATGGTTACCATACATTGGGAAGCTGGGATTACTCAGGGGTACCTGATTATCTGGAAGAAACCAGCGACAATATATCTGCTGAACTACTTGAAAAGGTTAATGCTTCACTACCTGAAGGCAGTCCATTAACCGAAACTCATCCCCAGTATTTAAATAACTCCAATGATGCTAATCTTAATGTGATTGAGGACTGTGAAGTATGGGTCACTTTTGTTCATGAAGGTGCCGGTTGGAGGAATACACTTGGTTATTATACCTACCCCATTGGAAATCCTCCGGCTAGTGTAGATGACATCAACGATTTGACCGTCATTTTCCCTAATGTCTCATATGGATGGTGGAACAGTGGCTTAAATTCCGGTGATAAAGTGCAGTTGCATTATCTTGATCAGGATACACAGGAATACACAAATGTTTTCCCGGCCAATACGACCATTGCCTGGTTTATTGTAGCGCAAGGTTTTAGCAATGGTACAATTGGCAATGGAATATATACACACTATTCAGACATTGCCTTAAATAACGAACCTGATCCGGATCTTAAAAAACACAATGTTCTGCTTTACGATGAGGAAGATGAATTACTATTAATGGGGTTTGAAGACATTAGAAGAGACCAGAACAGTGATGAAGATTTTAACGACGCTGTTTTTTATACAACCGTTACTCCATTTACAGCTGTTAACACAACATTTTATCAACCGGTGGATACACCAACAGATTCTGATGGAGACGGTGTTACTGATACATTTGATGAATTTCCTGATGATGCCGGCAAAGCTTTCAATAACCATTATCCTGCAGAGAATACTTATGGCACACTTATATTTGAAGATCTATGGCCATCTAAAGGAGATTACGACTTTAATGACCTTGTGATTGATTATAATTTTTGCCAGCACACCAATTCAGAAAACCAAATTACGGCTATTGACTCCAGAATAGTGGTTAGGGCAATCGGTGCCTCCTATCACAATGGTTTTGGTATTGAACTCAATATGTCACATAGCAGAATAGAGAGTGTAAGCGGCCAAAGAATAACGAAAGACTTCTTGAATTTAAGAACTAACGGCACAGAAATACAACAAGATTTTGCCACCATCATTTACTTTGATGACGCATTTAATAACCTTCCCTATCCGGGAACTGGTATCGGGGTAAACACAACCTTTGGTACCCCTTATGTTGAGCCGGATACGCAATTGGTTAGTATTCAATTTAAAAGCCCAATGACATTTAACGAGTTAGGTGCTCCGCCTTATAACCCGTTTATGATCATCGATGGTCAAAGGGAAATTGAAGTACATCTGCCAAATCACCAACCTACACGATTAGCTAGTACTGATCTGCTTGGCACCGGTGATGATGATAGTGACAGCTCGCAAGGTAAATATTATGTCTCTGACCAATACCTGCCTTGGGCTATTAATCTGCCGCAGAGCTTTGACTATCCTTACGAAAAGGAAGATATAACCCAGGCTTATCTGCAAATGGCTCCATGGGCAACAAGCAGGGGATATACTTATATGGACTGGTTCCAGCCACTTCCTAATTACAGAGATGAGAGCAGAATATATCAAGCACCTAATGATTAACCCTTTACAGAATGGCCTCTCTAACTTTCTAAGCATCTCAAAGGTGCTAAGAAAGTGTGAGCCGCCGGCAGATAATGATTCTCAGCATTATTTAGAAAACAAAAAGATAGAGCGATGAAAAAGAAGATATTATTAGTAGATGATAAGCAAGAGTTCAGAACACTTGTAAAAATCATCCTTCAGGCCAACTACGAAGTGGCAACCGCATCAAATGGCTTAGAAGCATTGGGATTATTACAAAATGGATACTTCCCGGATTTAATCGTCAGTGATTTAATGATGCCTTTGGTTGATGGAAAAAGTATGATACTGCAGATTATTGCAAGTGACATTTACAAGCACATACCAATAATGGTACTGTCCAGCATCAACCAAAGTCAGCAAAAAGTAGAGCTCTTAAAAACCGGTGCTTCGGAATATCTGGAGAAACCATTTAATCCTGAAGAACTAAAGGTTAGAATCCACAAATTATTGGAGGCAGGGTAATAATACCTCCATCTCTTAACTCAACTAACAGATATTCAAATCCATGTAAATTCCTGACAGATGAAAATCAAGATAAAATATTACGGCAATAACAAATCGGTATACAATCGATTATATAAGAGCAGGCTTTTTAACATGTCTGAACAAGGCAATGTTAATGACAATATGACTATTGAGGAAGATACCCAATGCCTTTTTCTTCAGGTGGATGGGAACAATGCCAGGCAGATTTTCCTTATTCAGAAAGCTCAACTAGCCATTCTTAATACAAATGCAGTGTTAATTGTTTTAGGCAGCAACAAGCACCTTTACAATTACTTACGTCGCAGAGTATTTGATGTATTTGATATCAACTCGCCTGCAGAGCAAATTGAGACAAGAATTCGCTTTTTCCTTCATCATAAAGAATTGCTGACTTCCTCTTTAGATACAGATCATGTTGAATTTAAGATTCCGATTTGGAAACGGATCTTTGACATTGTTTTTGCAAGTATCGCGCTTATTCTGCTGACACCTCTTTTTGCATTGACAGCTTTATTTATCCGCCTGGAATCGAAAGGTCCTGTTTTTTACAGTTCTAAACGAGTTGGTGCCGGATACAAAGTTTTCGACTTCTTTAAATTCAGATCCATGTATCCGGATGCAGACAAACGTATCAACGAGTTAATGAGCTCGGGTCAATACAATAAGCAAGCTGCTAATAAGCAAAAAACGATAGATATCAACTCTTCAAATAACACAACATTATTCCAGGATGACGGATCTATCAGTGAGGCAGAGCATCTTGCTAAGAAAACAGAAGAAGAAGACCGCACTTTCTTTAAACTGAATAATGATCCTCGCATCACCAAAGTAGGACGAATTATCAGAAATACAAGTATTGACGAATTGCCTCAATTGGTTAATGTACTGAAAGGCGATATGTCGATTGTTGGAAATCGCCCGTTACCTTTATATGAGGCAGAAAAACTAACCACTGATATGTGGGGCGAACGCTTCCTTGCTCCTGCCGGATTAACCGGTTTATGGCAAGTATCACAGCGTGCAAAAAGCAATGATATGTCTTCAGAAGACCGCAAATTACTTGATATCCAATATGCCCGCCACTTCAATTTTCTGGATGATATGGTTATCATTCTGAAAACTTTACCTGCTATGCTCCAGCATGAGAATGTTTAAATCAACAGCATTCTATTTTCCTCCAAAATGCAACTTAAAAGTGGATATTATGAAGAAGATAATTTTCATATACACCTTAGTTTCGGCTTGTTTTCTTACAAGTTACGGCAATGAAACCGTTGATGCTTCGCCAACTCAGTTACCTCCAATTGAGTTGGTTATCGAATACGCAATAGCAAATTCAGCATTCGTTAAGGAACAGATAAAGCAAAATGAGATAAAACTTAAGGACTTGCAGATTGAGAAGCGTACCTGGATGAATTACCTCTTTCTGGAAGGAGCAGCTAACTACGGCATGTATGACAATTTGTTTGTCCAGAACAATACTACTGATACAAGAGCCACAACAGGTGCTTTAAATCGAAACGAGCAAACAGCTTATTATGCCGGAGTTGGTTTAAAATTGCCCTTATCCGCATTAACAAACAGAGGGCGAACACTGAAAAAAAGAAAGCTTGAAATAGAGAAAGCCCAACATCAGCGCGAGGATGCTGAGAAACAAATAGAGCATGTCATTATTGAGTTGTACTATGCTTTAAAGTACCTGGAAGAAAGTATGCATGCCTATTTAGAAATTTACCAAACCTTGGAAATCAGTTACCAAAAGGCTCAAAAGGATCTGCTAAACGGACGTACAGAACTGGATGATTTTGCCCTATTATCATCAACAACCGGAAAGGCAAAAAACGATTATCTGAAAGCCAAGCACACTTTTATGTCAGAATATAAAAAACTGGAAAGTTTCACTGGTTTGGATTTTAACAATTTAGCAACAGAAAAATGAACATCTACAGCGTTATCAATATCATTCGTAAGCAGCTTAAGTGGTTAACTGGTTTACCAATCCTAATGGCCGTGATCATGTATATTGTTGCGGGTCATCAGCCTAAGCACTATTCAACCAAAGCAACCTTGTTTACAGCTATCGCTTCAGGATCTTCACTGGACAACCTGAACAATAGCCGGGTGGATTTCTTTGCATCCAAAACAGCATATAATAACCTCATCACCATTATTAATTCGCGCAAAGTAATTGAAGAAACATCATTACGTCTTTTATCAATGCACCTGATGCTTAATAGCGTGGATGCTTCTATTATATCACCATCTGCATATGAAGAGCTCAATGACAACATTCCCGAAGAAATAAAAAACCTTGTTGTTGCAGATGATGCTGAGAAAACTTATGAGAATCTTAGAAATTACACATCCCAGGATAAATCGAACTATTTATATGGTCTTTTAAATTTTGACCACCCGCATTACAGCCATAAAGCCATTTCGTCCTTAAAAACCAAACAGGTAGATGGCAGTGATATTATTGAGCTTTCCTACAAATCAGATGATCCGGCTATTGCTTATCATACCCTGAATATCCTTATCAGCGTATTTTTAGGAGAATATAGCAACCTGAAAGTCAATCAGGCCAGTTCAGTAATTGCCTATTTCGAACAACAACTGAGAAAGGCTGCCTCTGAGTTGGATAACGCTGAAGATCGCCTGCTTAATTTCAACAAAGACAACCAGATTATTAACTACTACGAGCAAACAAAACATATCTCGTCACAGCAAGAAAAAATCGAAATCAAGCTACAGGATATCGTCATGGAATTTGAAGCTGCAGAAGCGATTCTTGCCAGATTGGAAGACGAAACCCAATCGCGATATAATATCAATCTGAAAAATAAAGAAATAATCGATTTACGAGAGTCACTGATTTCCGTGAATAAGGATATCGCCTCATTGGAAATTAGAAATAGTCTTTCTGAAGAGATATCTGAGCGAAAAGGTGAATTACTAACTAACAAAGTAAACCTGGAAAACAGTTTACGTCATAAAATTGATTCACTATACTTCTATGAAAGACGAAGTGATGGTATTGCCATTGATCACCTGCTTGATAACTGGTTGCAAACCGTAATTAATTATGAAAGTGCTAAAGCCCGTTTGCTGGCAATGGAATCCAAAAGAAAAGAATTTGAACAACTGTTTAATCAGTTTGCTCCGTTGGGTGCCTCACTAAAAAGGATTGAACGGGAAATTGAAGTAAAAGAAAAATCATACCTGGAAATTCTTCATCACCTGGGTCTTGCAAAGCTAAAGCAGCAAAACGAAGAACTAATGGCTAATATGAAGCTACTGGATGAACCTTATTTACCAATTGATGCTGAACCAACCAAACGCAAACTATTGGTTATTGTAATCGCCATCTTCACCTTCTTGTTTACCTTGCTTGGTATTTTTGGCTATGAATTATTGGATAATACAATTAAGACGCCTTCAAGACTTGAAAACCTTAATGCCTATAAAGTAACAGGTTTAATTCCACGAAAAGATCAACAACAACTGGATTGGAACCTGTTAACTATGAAAGGACTAAAACCGCTGATCGACAGCATCAATTCTAAATTGATCGGTTCGTCAGATAATCGTCCTGTTATAGTTCAATTGTTCAGTCACCTGGAAAAAGAAGGTAAAACTTATACAGCTGATCACTTGGTAAAAGCACTATCAGGCTACAACCATAAGGTTCTGCACATATCCTTTGGCGAGGAAAGTAAAACTTACAGCTCGCACCACATTCAAGTGCAGCAAGAGAAATTAAATGTAGCCGATTATAATGATGTGGTGGATAACTTTGACACCAATGATGTCATTATAGCAGAAATCCCTGCATTATCGAACCAGCACTTTACTAATCCGGCGTTACTTCAATCGGCACACCTCAACTTTGTTATCGTTCAAGCCTCACGAAGCTGGTCAAAGTCTGATGACTTTATTAAAGAACAATTTGAAGAGCAGAAGCAAATTCATGCGACTGCTGTTCTAAATCAGACTCTTCCTGAAAATATGGAAGAAATGATTGGTGAAATACCAAAATCACGATCAAGACTAAGACGATTTATCAAGCATCAATTACTTAACAGATACTAACATGCTACTACAGTTCTTAAAAAATAGAAACATTAAAAATAATCTGTACTCGTTGGGTGGCAATGCTTTTCAGGCCGGATTGGCATTTATTACCTTCCTGATTCTGGTGCGGTTTATGGATTCAGCCAACTTTGGAAAATGGGTGATTTTTATAACTGTAGCCACACTTATGGATATGTTCCGCTTAGGCCTGACCGGAGCAGCTACCATCCGTTTAATCTCGTTAAACAATCAAGAAGGTAAAGAGAGTGCAATAGGGGCATCGTATCAGCTTAGCCTGATTACCAGCGCAATTACTGTTGTAATTTTTTGGAGTCTTTACTGGATAATTCCTGACAATGAATTCAGCTACATCTTTTTATTTTACCCAATATTGGCTATTTGTAATGTCCCATATTATCAGGCCACAATTGTATTCCAGGGTGTTTCAGATTTCTCCCGCTTATCCATCCTTAAATTATTGAATGCTGGTTTGATACTGGTTTTGATATCTGCACTTATCCTTTGGGAAATAACCATGACGGTTAAAGTACTCATAGTCATTTACACTATAGCCAACATTGCAACCAGTTTAATTGTGATCATTAAAAAATGGGATGGTGCCAGCTGCATTAGTAAAGGAAATAAGGCCTATAGAAAAAAGATTCTGGATTTTGGGAAGTACTCTACCGCAAGCTATGTAGGCAGTAACCTGTTAAAAAGTTCAGATACTTTAATTTTGGGATTATCTCCGTTTATGGGTGTTGAGGCCGTTGCTATCTATGCCATTCCTTTTAAGTTTGTTGAAATGATTGAAGTGGTTTTAAGAAGCTTTGCCTCCACCGCCTACCCTAAACTGTCACAGGCTTTAAAAGAAAAAGGCAATCACTTTTTTAAGTATTTGATGACTTACATTGGTATTTGTACCTTAATCTTTATCCCGATTTCTACAGCCGTATTCCTGTTTCCCGAAACATTGTTAAACATTCTGGGAGGTAGTAATTATGCTGATCAGCTTCCTATTCAAAAAACTATTCTTTACATCATTAGTATCTATGTCCTTTTTCTACCTGCCGACCGCTTTACCGGTGTTGCTTTATTTGCCATGAATAAAGCCAAACTTAATTTTTATAAAATCACGTTTATGCTGGTTTTTAACATTCTGTTCGATATTGTCGCTGTTTTCGTGTTTAAATCGCTCGCACTGGTGGCACTTGCCACATTACTTTTTACACTAATCGGCATACTGATTGGTTGGAAATATGTCAGGCATTCATCCACTGAATACGCACATCTCCAAAACAATTTTAGTGTTTATATTTTATATAATATCAGGCAGTTAAAAAAATGGCTTCGCCCTCACAAACAAATTCATCATCGCGCTTAGCTAAGATTGTAATCATCGTTTTCTTGGCACTAATCCTTTTGTCCTCTGTTCTCCTTTTGGCAATGGAACAAGTACAACTGGGTTTTGTGCTACTGCTTTTGCCGTTCATTATCTCCGTTCTCATCTGGGTCTTTATCAATCCGGCTAATGGCATTTTATTGGTATTCATCAGTAACTACTTTGCCATGGGTGTTTCACGCTACCTGCCCGGACCACTTGGCTTATCTGTTGACGGTTTGTTAGTTCTCACGTGGTTATCAGTGATTTTCAGTCAGTTTAACCGCAAAATACAGTGGAGAAAGGCCTGGAACGGCTTAACCCTGGTTGCCATCATCTGGTACGCCTATGCCTTGCTACAGTTCTTTAATCCCGAAGCAGCCAGCAAAGTGGCATGGTTCTATGCCATGCGCGGCGTTTCCTTATACATGTTCTTATTGGTTCCCTTGGTTTTCATTGTTTTTGATAAAGAGCGGGATCTGGACAAAATGCTCAACTGGTGGGCGTGGTTTACACTTGCTGGAGTATTGAAAGGTATTATGCAACAAACCATTGGACCCGATCCTTGGGAAAATCACTGGCTGGCTACCATTGGCGGTAAAACACATTTGCTGCCGGGTGGCCTGCGTATTTTCTCTTTTTTTACCGATGCAGCTACCTATGGTGGTTCCATGGGTTACTCAGGCGTTGTGTTTGGACTGTTGTTTTTACATACGCAGTCGAGAAAAAGATATTTCTGGTTATTGATTGCTGTTATGGCATTCTATGGCATGATCATATCCGGCACACGGGGAGCCCTGGCTGTGCCTTTTGCCGGCTTGGCTCTTTACAGCATATTAAGTAAAAAGTTTAAGGTTCTGGCAGCCGGTGTTGTGATTATGGTTGGTGTATTTGCCTTTCTGAAATTCACGACCATTGGTAATAGTGTTTATGAGATAAGGCGTTTCCGAACAGGTCTGGATCCCAACAATCCGTCGTTGGTAGTGCGTTTTGAAAACCAGCAAAAGTTAAAAGCCTACCTGGCCGACAAGCCATTTGGTGGAGGAATCGGATCAGCAGGCAACTGGGGACTTCGTTTTTCGCCGGGCACCTTTCTTGCTGATACTCCAACGGACAGTTGGTATGTACAGATCTGGGCCGAGCAAGGTATTGTAGGATTAAGTCTGCATTTGTTAATACTATTATACATCCTGGGTTATGGCAGCTATTACAGCATGGTTCTTTGTAAAAATGAACGATACAAGATCAAAGCCATCGCTCTGCTATCCGGTATGTTTGGCATTATGGTTGCCTCCTATGGAAGTGGAGCATTGGGGCAAATGCCCAATGGTTTGATTGTTTATATGAGCATGGCTTTTATTTTTTTGATGAGGAAGTGGGAGAAGGAGGAGGCTTAGAGACACAGTAACACTTTTTTACTTATCCGATGAATATAAACGAGATGCAGATATTCATCGGATAAGTTTGCAATCAAGTCTGCAATTCGCTAAGCGCATTAAAAGCGCTAAGCGAATTTCCGGAACATTTGGGATAAGTTTAAAAAAGAAAAGCAACCAACGAAAAGTAATTATAACCTTTCACCAGTTGCTTTTAAGACACGAAATCAATTAGAAAAAATCACCCTTGTTTTCCAATAATATTTTTATTTAAGCGCGAATACTGATCGTTTAATGATGTTCCAAAAGGATTTGGCTGAATTCACAAATTCATGAAAATTAGATCGGTGCGGAAAATAATGCCTAACCATCTCCTCATCCCAATAGCCTTTAAAATACTTGATATATTTCTCATCTGTCGGATTAATTTCAAACTCTATTTTATCATTCCATTCATATCTTACAGTCATAAAATCAGCTTTGGTATCCATCAGTATCTTATAACCTATGGATACTTTGGGTAGCCAGGTTAGAAATAAAAAACCCAGATCGGGCCCACCTTTAAACCAGTATTTTTCCTTATCCATCAGGATTAATTTATTATCAAGCTCCAGAATTAACCAGCGATGTGACTCTTTTGGAAATAAATATTCACCGATCAATGATGGGACTTCAATATATCCTCGATCAGCCACGCGCATTTGTTCTTTTAAAAAAGCCTCAGGGTCTTCAGTATGTTCTAACACGTGACTGGAAATGACGTAGTCAAATTCTTTAGTTCTAAATGGGAGATCTTCTCCATCAGCCTGAACAAATTCTTGGTGTTTCAAAACCTTAATATCAGACTGGCGGTGATAGTTGGATTCTACAAATTTATCAACCACAATATTGGAGCGTGGATGCGGATTATGACCTCCTCCTACTTCTAATACATAGTCACTTGTATTTATATTTAAATGATTCCTCGACTTTGGATTGGTGCTTTTCATGATATCAAATTATTAAGTTCCCATATGCAATACCAAAGAAAATGCCACCTCTTCCATCCCATTGATTATCTATACTTTAAAGATTCAAAGATTTATCTATCCTGATGAATATCTTCATTTTTGAAGGGCTTTCAATTCATCCTCTTCAATAATGAAGAATTCGCATAATATTTTCGAACACTCCTTTTTTACATCCCATTAAACATCAATAAGATACAACCGTTGGCACGCACCTTGAATTTTATGTGCCGAACTTAAAAATGTAAGGTCATGAAAACGAAGAAGCTCGTATCAATAATAACCATTAACTACAAACAAGCACAGGTAACTAACGAACTGCTTGCTTCCTTGCAAAAAGTTGACTGGCCAAATGTAGAAATCATTGTAGTGGATAATGGTTATGATCCATCAGCAGAAACTGAATCCATCGACTACTACAACAATCTAAAAATTATCCGCTCAAAGAAGAATCTTGGATTTGCCGGTGGCAACAATCTTGGCATCTGTCATGCAAAAGGTGACTATATTCTATTGCTTAATAATGACACTGTCGTTAAAAGTGATGTGATTAACCATATGGTGGAACTATTGGAGAGTAATCCATTGATCGGTGCCGTTAGTCCTTTAATAAAGTATTGGGATAATCCTTCGTATATACAGTATGCCGGTTTTACACCTATGCATAAAGTAACGCAGCGCATTAAAGCTATAGCCCATAAACAACAAGATATCGGACAATATAACCGACCCCAAAGAACCAATTTTGCACATGGCTGTGCTGTGATGATTCCAAAAAAAATTATCCGTGAAGTTGGCTTAATGCAAGAGGACTACTTCCTTTATTATGAAGAGCATGACTGGAGTCAAAGAATTAAAAATGCCAGTTACCAAATTTATCTGCAACCGAAATCGGTTGTTCTGCATAAAGAATCTATTTCAACAGGTAAAGGCAGCACCCTAAAGACCTACTTTCTGAACCGGAACCGGATCAAGTTTATGCAACGACACAGTAAAGGATTTGATAAGGTTTTAAGTTACCTCTATTTGACCTTTATATCAATTCCGGCCAATCTAATTCGCTACACCCTATCAGGGCGCCTTAATCATTTAAATGCTTATGCTGATGCAATCTTTTGTGCACTAACTCATAAAACCTCAAGACAATGGAAATTCTAATATTAATTACTCAAATCACCGGCTACCTGATTCTTACTTTTCTTTTGCTATCAGGTCTTTACTTTCTGTTTTTTGCAGCTGCAAGTTTTTTTTATCACGATAATGCAAACGACACAAGTGATCCTGTTACGCAAAGGAAAAAGGTAGCCATTCTTATACCTGCTTATAAAGAAGACTATGTGATTATTGAAACAGCCGTAAACGCTAAGAAGCATGCTTCTAAACAAGCAGAATGCGATGTTATTGTTATAGCGGACCAGCTTAAACCGTTTACTCAAAAGGTACTTGATTACCTTAAGATCACAGTTATACCGGTTTACTTCCGAATCAGCTCAAAATCGAAGTCGATCCGCTATGCTTTGTCCAAATTAAAGACAGACTACGATTACACTGTGGTATTGGATGCCGATAATTTATTGGCTCCTGACTTTATTGATAATATTATTAGCAAACTAAACAGTGGCTACAAAATAGTGCAAGGGCACCGGGTGGCGAAAAATAAAAACACCCGAATTGCTACCCTTGACGCCATCAGTGAGGCAGTTAATAATAACATCTTCCGAATTGGTCATCGCGCGGTTGGTTTATCAGCTTCTTTAATTGGATCAGGCTTTGCTGCCGAATACCAATATTTCAAGTCACTTATAGATCAGAGCACCTCCATTGGTGGATTTGATAAAGAACTGGAACTGATGATCCTTAACCAGGGCGATACCATTGGGTATTCAAAAAAAGCTGTTGTTTTGGATGAGAAAATACAAGATGCAGGTGGCTTTGTAAATCAGCGCCGACGTTGGTTATCAGCTCAGTTTGTTTATTTGCGATCAGGCATTAACAAAATGCTTAAAGGTAAAGCGAACCGGAATTACCTTGATAAAATAATTCAGTTCCTTTTACCTCCGCGAGTAATAGCAATGGGCGTCTCCCTGTTAATTACATTACTTACAGCAGTTAGTCTATTTTTCGAAGGCAGTCTCAATGGTTTGTTTTGGTGCGGATTGGTAACATTCATGATAAGTATTTCATCTGTCGCTATTGCCACGCCAAAAGAGTTTTATAACTCAAAAACCCTAGCCTCAATCTGGTCCTTACCCAAAGGATTTATCCTGACAATGGTTGCCTTACTAAGAATTAAAAATGCGAATAAACGATTTCTGCACACCACTCATCGCATTGCAGAACTTAGGTAAATACTACAAAACCTTAACTATAACTAATTCTCAATCATGATAATCGCATTTAACAATTGTAACCACCTCCCCACTTCGTGGTACTCCTCCTTCAAAAAGGAGGAGAATGACCAGAACTTTCCCCTCCTGAATTTTAGGAGGGGTGCCGAAAGGCGGGTGGTATAAATTAAGTTTAAATGTAATTACTCAAGCATTCACACTTTAAAACACCAGGAAAATGAAACGAATAAAAATATTACACGCCATACGGCAAGGAAAAATAGGTGGTGGCGAATCGCATGTTTTGGATTTGGTGGGTAACCTTAACACTTCAAAGTATGAATCAGTGGTATTGTCATTTACCGACGGACCTATGATCGAAGCTCTGAAACGAAAAGGAGTAAAGCATCATGTGATCCATACTGAGAAACCATTTCATTTTGGAATTTGGGACCAGGTAAAACAACTTATGGCCAATGAGAAAATCGACTTGGTACATGCACATGGAACAAGGGCCCTGTCCAACACATTTAAATCAGCTAAAGATCTTAACATTCCGCTGATATATACTGTACACGGATGGTCGTTCCATCAGGATCAATCCTTTGTGGTTCGCTATCTACGCGAAAAAATGGAACATTTCCTGACCAATCATTGTGATAAAACCATATGTGTATCGCAAAGCAACCAACAGGATGGCATTGACCGTTTTAACCTTAAGCGATCGGAAGTGATCTATAATGCTATTGATGGACATGTATTTAATCCTGAGCTGAATTATAGAAATATACGCCAGGAGCTCGGTATTAAGGAATCAGCCTTTGTTATTGGTTATATCGTCCGGTTTACCAACCAAAAAGATCCGATGACCATGCTTAATGGTTTTAAATTGCTTCTTGAGAAGAACCCCAATGTTCATTTATTAATGGTAGGCGAAGGTGAACTAAAAGAGAAAGCCATTAATAAAGTCACTCAACTGGGGCTTCAAAACCATGTTACTTTTCAGCCTTTCAGAACAGATGTTCCTGCCTTACTTAAAGCAATTGATCTGTATTGTTTACCATCCCTTTGGGAAGGTTTCCCAATCGGAATTCTGGAAGCCATGGCCATGAAGGTACCTGTGATAGCCACTCCTGTTGATGGTACACGTGAACTCATCCGTCAGAACATCACCGGTGAATTTATTGAGGAGAAAAATCCTGAAGATCTTGCCAAAGTAGTTGAGCAGCTTATAGCTAAACCTGAAAGAATCAGTTCGCTAATTGATAATGCTCAGCGCTTTGTAAAAGAAAACTGTACCATTCAAAAGCAGATTGAAAAGATTGACAGACTCTATACTTCATTTGTCTGACCCGGAAAGGTACAGAGTATCAAGTACAAAGTATCAAGACTATTTACAGCACGTTTAATATCAATTGTCAAACACTAATACGAAACATCATGTTACAGCATAGATATATCATTATTACCGGCATCCAATCATGGAATATCACCATTGGAAGTAATATCAAAAACATGGCTTCCGAACTGGCCAAAAACAACAATGTACTGTTTGTTAATCCTCCGGCCGACAGGATCTCAAAATTGAAAGAACTTGGACAATCTAATAACAAACCGTCTACCCCATCGCTTGATCAGGTGGAAGAAAATCTGTGGGTACTTCAACCGGAATGCGTTATGGCATCGATTAATAAAGTGCCCTTAAGCTCGTGGTTTGATCATCTGAACAAACGCAACAGCTATCTGCTCGGGAATGAGATCCTGAAGGCCATTAAGTTGCTTGGGTTCTCAGACTATATTCATATTTGCGACAGCGATATGTTCCGCAGCCAGCATTTGAAAGAAATATTGAAACCATCCCTATTTGTTTATTACTCAAGGGATAACTTATTGGCTGTTAATTATTGGAAACGTCACGGTGTCAAGGCAGAACCATCAATCATGAAAAAAGCAGACCTTGTGCTTACCAATTCTGAGTTTCTTGAAAAGATAGCCTTACAACACAATCCAAACAGCCATTTTGTGGGGCAAGGTTGCGATACAAGTGCTTACCAGGCCAATCATACCTATCAAGTGCCGGAAGAATTAAAGCAATTCAGTTCCCCGATCATTGGATACATAGGTAGTTTAAACACTTTACGGCTTGATATCGGTATTCTTGAACACCTGGCCACACATTGTGCCGATTGGAATATTGTTTTGGTAGGTCCCGAGGATGAAGCGTTTCAGAACAGCAGTTTGCACCAGTTCCACAATGTCCATTTCCTGGGTTCCAAACCTGAATCAGATCTTCCAAAATACCTGGATACTTTTGATGTAGCCATCAACCCGCAACTCATCAATCATGTCACCATTGGTAACTATCCACGTAAGATTGACGAATATCTGTCAATGGGAAAAGCTGTAGTTGCCACAAAAACAGAGGCTATGGATTATTTCTCTGACTATGTTTCATTGGCCGATACAAAGAATGATTGGGTTCAATTGATCCAAAAAGAGTTGGAAAATTCTGATCCGTCAGTAATAGAAAAACGAATCCAGTTTGCCTCACTTCATACCTGGAGTAATAATATCAAAGAAATCGGAAAACGAATTACAAAACGTGAAAACGAATTGAATCATGTTATCACTTCATCTTAAACTTTAGCCCCCGCAGATAACGCAGATCAACGCTGAAAATGACTTCATACATTTGGATGAATAAAAATCTGCGAAAATCAGCGCAATCCGCGGGAAATAGAAAGAGCTTGCGAATCTTAGAACACTTTAAAATTTACATTATGAAACTCAAAGAATATATCAAAAACAGTCCACGTTTAAAGGCATTAGTTTTACGCCTGTTAATGCCCAAAGGACAAGCTCGTCCGCGATTCTGGATAAAATGGCTGATACATCCTTTTATTTTGCAAAAGGGAAAAAATGCAACCATTCAA
>NZ_CEXQWX010000037.1:0-41882 GCF_982718395.1 Carboxylicivirga sp. | reverse complement strand
ACTTAATTTGCCCGGGTTATGCACATTCGCTCCAAAAAAGGCACTTAATGGGCATTTAACAGCTGTTTCCGGGCTATTGTCCCAATATATTTTCAGCTCAATGTTTCTTAATAAATCATCGTAGAAATCACCTCCAACTATCTCTACTTCAAAACGTGTGATAGCCTCTTTTCCTTGTAAAATAATTTCTTTGGATTGTGCTTCACCTAACGAGAATGTTCTCTCAATAGTGTTTTCTCCTGTAACATTAGTATGTGAAGCATATACTTTTTCTTCTAACTCAAGAAGTATCTCTCTTTCCTCAGTACTAAATTCTCCGGTAAAAGCAGGTACTTTATAACCTTTAGGAAGCAAGGTGTAGTTAATGTGGTAAAACTGTCCCCAATCTTTAGCGGCCTTTATTTTAATGGATTTTTGAAAACAAATGGGCACGTAAATATTTCGCCCCTTGGCACTGCTATAAACTAAACCTGGAAAATTAAAGGGTGCCTTGTCTACACTAAACAAATCCTCTGCACTTGAAGTTAACACCTCTTTTCCGTCCACTTCTATAATGATGTCTCCCTCTTCGGGTTTGGCCGACCAGATCCGATTGATAAAACCGGTACCTTTTATATCGGCCATAATATAATAGCCCTCTTCTTCATCTAAATACCCATTGCCATCATAATTAGCAGTCCAGTTTTCATACTTATCTTGCTCCGAATTATACATGCTTTTTCTGTCGTAACTCGATGCCATCAGGCTTTTCTCTCCCTCCTGTGGCAGAAAAGCTAATGCTTCCAAATCGTGAAATTTATTGGTAATATCGGAGAAGGTTAGTTTCTTATTTTGTGCTACTGTGGTACTAATAAATAATAACACAGTTATGCCTGACAGAAATAGTCTTGTTTTCATCATCCAGTTTTTATTTACTCCTTCCATTTTGAAAAGAGGGAGTTGATCCCTCTTTCTAGTTTAATTATTAATACCCCGGGCAAAGGTATGCGGTTTTTGTTACCCCATTTCTGGTTACATTAAAGAAGGTAGAGCCAGATTGGTTAAGGTCAATGGTTGTTATCCCATAATTAGAGATGTTCCACGTACCTTCACCTGAATAACCACTTTCTCCAAGACGCCACATATTTTCAACCAAACAAGACGAAATCTCACTATAGTTAAAATTAGTTGATTTATTGGTAACCTCACATTGTACTTGAGTATCTCCTGTTACCCACAAATAAATATCACAATCATCAAAACTCAAAGTTGCTTCATTATAGCTACCTGCTGTTAAAGCTATTTCTGCATTAGTATGAGACACTTCATTAGATACTACTTTACCAGAAGTTCCAATAATTAAGCAAATTCCTAAAATTCCAATTAATTGCATTGTTTTCATAGCTTTTTGTTTTTGTATTAAAAATTTGGTTAAACTGTATACAAGAGCTAATCAGTTTGATTAACTCTTGTATAAAAATTCATTATTTGTTACCAATTAGGATTTTGTTCTAAATTCTTATTAATCTCTAACTCATTAATAGGCAATGGGAAAAGATAGTTTTTATCCTTATCAAACTTTCTTGTACTTTCATCTTCACAAATTAAACTTCCGTCTCCATCAAATTCACCTTCCAGATCCATAAAATCCTCCCAAGCAGTACCTTTGTAAACGATACCTTTCATTGCTTGCTTTAATTCTATATGAGCGGTATACCACCTGCGAATATCATCAAATCTAAACCCTTCATATGCATGTTCTATAGTCCTTTCTCTTCGTATTTCATCCCTCATATCTAAAGCATTACTTGTGACAAAAGCATTTGTCAATTTTGGCATATCAACTCTTTCTCTTACAAGATTTAATGAAATATCTAAATCATCATCACTAATTGCATCACTTAATTCATAGGTGGCTTCAGCGTAAGTTAATAGTACCTCAGCGTACCGAATAACAGGATAATTGTATCCATATACTTCTGCAGTATTTGATGGAACAGCATGTCGATGAGTATATCCAGTAGATGTTTGTCCTCCAAAAATATTCTCCTCAAAATGAATAAATCCACCACTTGTTTCCGGATCACCTAACTCTTCATCAGGCACACTCCAATCACGACCTAAAGCCCCAACACTCCAATATTGTTTTCCAGGAATTTTAAACAAACTGATCATGCGTAAATCTCTATTCTCATATTCAGAATCACGCTCCAAGTATCCTTGAAATAAACCTGATTTATCAATTGGAAGACCATCAACGCATAAATACATATCAGCTAATTTCTTAGTCGGTGATAAACGATTTGACACTCTATCACCCCAAACGCCTCTTGGAACAGCTTGGAATTCTGGATTATGTGCACGTACAACAATGAATTCTTCATTAGAAGTTTTGTCTAATGATAACTTATTATTCTGAATTCCATCTAACGTAAATAAATCAGCATACCATGTTTCACCTAATTCAGGATGACGCCAAAGCTTATAATTCGCTTTATCCATCACTGATTTAGCTGCATCTTTTGCTTTTTGCAGGTATACAGAGCCATTTACACCCCTATGTTTTTGCCAAGTACCTTCAAATAAGCATACACGAGCCAATAATGCTAAAGCACCTTCTTTATTAATGCGGTTGTACTCCTCTTCGGGTGTTTGATCATGCCATGGCAAATAATCAACAGCTTTTTCCAAATCTTCTACAATTAGTGTAAAAACTTCAGCTCTTGTATTACGTGGAGCATACAATTCTTCACTATCAATATCCAGAACACGCTTTACAATAGGAACACCTCCGTATGCTTTAGCTAAGTTAAAATAATACCATGCTCTAAACCATAAAGCTTCACCCGCATATCGCTCAATTGTCTCTTTATCTTCTTCCGGAAATTCGTCAAATTTCTCAAGTAAGAAATTTACACTTCTTAAATTTGTATAACTATCATTCCAAAAACTTGATGTATTTGGAACTACATTTGTTCCATTACTTACTTGATTAAAATCGGAACCTCTCGTTATGTCTGATTGGTTATCACCATACCCCCATCTAGGAAGTGTAGGATAAAAATTATTAGCAAAAAGAGAAAAATCCTCAGCATTTCTAAAAAAAGCAGCTTCACTTAGTGTATCTAGTGGTTCCCGCGTAATATCATCTGTACATGCAAATCCTATTACCAAAATCAGTAATAAAACTACAATTTTATTTAACATTTTCATTATCATCAATTTTTACGAATTAAAATGTGATTTGAACTCCACCTCCATAGTATCTCATAAATGGATAGTGATTAACCTTATAACCTACTTCAGGATCAAATCCATCAGCAATATTAGACCACTCAGTTACGTCTTTTCCGTTAGCAAAAATTCGCATTTGCTGCACACCAATTCTTTCTAATAGAGGTACATTCTTAGGAGTTAAAGTATATCCAATTTGAATGTCATTCAATTTCATCCACCAAATTTCCTGATACATTAAAGTACTTTGTTGGTAGTTCCATCCAAAACGGGGGCTTCCCCATGCCTGTGCAGCAGCACCAAATCTGCCATTCGGATTTTCTGCCGAATATGTATTGTCAACAAAATATTTAAAAGGTGATACCCAAAATGCAGAACCTGGCATCATATCCCACTGTCTTGATAACTGTGTTAACTGTTTTCCAACACCTGTAAATGTTGCAGAAAAATCAATATTCTTATATGATCCACCCAGTCTAAAATTAAATCGATAGCGAGGATTTAAATCACCAATATGTACTAAGTCACCTTTATCTCCTGTTTCTTCGTTTTCATATGGGAAAATCCTACCATCACCATCTAAATCTTTTATGCGCACATCACCTACAATCAAATTAGGATTAACACGCTCGATTTCTTTGTACGCATCTACTTCTTCTTGAGTTTTCAAAATACCATCGTATTGATATACCCAAACTGAATTTAATGCATAACCTTCTTTTGTCTTAACGATGCCTACGCCTCTGTTTTCGGCGCCTGCCAAATCGGTAATTTTATTTTTATCATCCTGTAAGCTGGCTCCTATGTAATAATTAAAATTACCAATGCGATCACTCCAATTTAAAGCAATTTCATAACCTACCGTTTCTAAAGAACCATTGTTGGTTTTTGGGGGTGTACCACCAAGAACTTCCGGGTAAGTTACACTAAGTAACATGTTTTTGTTTTCTTTCTTGAAAAAATCGATGTTAGCAGTTAATCGGTTGTTCAAGACACCAACATCAAGACCAATATTTGATGTTGCAATTGTTTCCCAAGTTCTGGTTTCACTAACCATACCACCTAATCTGGCTCTTGAACCACGAGAATCGTTAATTCCCATTGGATATTCACCGTTTAGGTTAATAAGCTGAATATAGTCATATAAACCTATTCCACCTTGATATCCTGATTCTCCGTATGATAATCTCAGTTTCAAATTATCAAACACTCCTAAATCACGAATAAAATCTTCATTACTAATGTTATAAGATCCTAATACTCCATAAAAGTTTTTATAACGTTTATCATCTACGAATTTAGAAGAACCATCGCGACGAAAAATGAATTCAGCTGAATACTTTTGCTTATAAGAATATCCTGCTCTGGCAAAAAATGATCTTAAAGCCCATTCATTACCACCCCCAGTATTTTCCATCTGGTTAGGATCTCCTAAATTTAGGGTGTGTAAATCATCATTTAGCATATTCCATCTAGTGGCATTGAAATGCTCGTATAAATTTTCTTCTTGTGAAGCACCCAACATCGCATTAATATCATGATCTTCACCAATATTCTTATCGTAATTCAGATAAAATGAGTAATTTTTAAATGTATTTTCCCACAAGAAATTCTGTGCTCTTGAAGATTTATATCTTCTTGTATTTGGGCTTAACCACTCGTACTCGTTATTATGAGTATAATATTGTTTTAAATAATTCCTGGTTACACTTTGCACATCATTCATACCAAAAGCAAAGGTTGCTTTCAATCCCTCTAAAGCCTTATCAAAAGTATAAATCGCTTTTAAATCAAGGTTTACGGTTAATTTTTTATTTGTACTTTCTCCACCCAGTTCCAATGAAGCAGCTGGTGCCTGGAAATCTGCAAATTGAAAAAACATACCATTTTCAGCGTAGACAGGAGCACACCCCCATACCCTGGTAATTTCACTCAAGGCATCATTTAATAGTGTTGGCTCAACTAATTCTCTCCAGCCAAGTACAACATTTGAATGTATTTGAAATTTATTGGTCACGTTGTACGTGTGCTTCAATTTCATGTTGTAACGCTCGTGATTATTCTCACCAAATTTTAATGGACTATTTTCCTTTAAATAACCTAACGAGAAATAATATATCGATTTTTCATTACCTCCACTTAAGGAAACATTATGATTCACAGTTGAAGCATTTTTCCACATTGCATCAACCCAGTCATTATTCATCCATTTCACAGCTGGAGTTGTTTGCCCGAAAGGTCCTTGAATTGTTTTTGTCTCATCATATGGAGTATCAACATAATCCTTAAATGCATGCATTGGTGAATTAAAGTTTCCATCATTTTCAAATCCTTGTATGCCAAACTTTGCATGCTCATTCATTGAAGCCTTTTCAGGATATAAACCAATCGTCTTCATATTCCAATCAGCCTTATAGCTAACTGTCATTTTACCACGCACACCATTTTTTGTTGTTACTAAAATCACACCTTGCGCAGCTCTGGCACCATAAATTGCAGCAGAAGCATCCTTTAACAACACAACATTTTTTATATCCTCAGGATTCATCAACTCAAGCTGTTCATAGTCTCCAGGAACACCGTCAATCACCACAAGTGGTTGAACATTATTATTATTGACCGATGTCAACCCACGTATTGAAAATGAATACCCTTCATCTCCAACACGTCCACTATTTCGCGTCACCGCTAAACCAGGCAAAGTTGTTGCGATTGCACTCATCGCATTTGTATTAGCTTTTCGTGTTAACAGCTTACTATCTGCTACCTCTACAGCACCAGTAACACTTGTCCTTGCCTTGGTTCCATAACCAACCACAATAACTTCATCCAAGTCAGTGAATTCTTCCAAAAGCGTAATATTAACTTCTGTTCTGCCAGCAACATTTACTTCCTGATCGTCAAAACCAATATATGAATACAACAAAATAACATCTGCTGAGCTAACGTTAATACTGTAGTTACCATCAATTCCCGTTATAACTCCTTTTGTTGGATTACCCTTTTCATATACGTTAACGCCTGGTAACGGATCTCCATTAGAATCTGTAACAACACCATTAATTGTTATAGACCCCTGCTGCATTGGCATATTAGCAGAAGTCTCTGTTTTTATTATGGCTATGTAATTATCAATGACTCGAAATCCTAATCCGGTTTTATCAAGTAACTCATCCAATGCATTCATAATTGAAACATCAGAATAATTTACATCCACCTTTTGTGTCAGCTCTGAGGATTCTTCCTGAATAAAAAAGTGATAACCAGTCTCTTTCTCCAGTCGATTTAAAACCTCTGCAATAGAGGTGTTTTTCATAGTAAAACTGACAGTAGTCTTTTGTCCGAATGAATTGGCATTAGCCCCTATTGTAAATACCAATAATAATGCTACCGCGATCTTCATAATACGTAATAGTCTTTTAATGCGGTCTATCCTGGGATAGCCCATTTCATACTTTTTTTTCATAAATTTGCAATGTTCAATTAATAATATGCCTCGTCAAAGGCTGTTATTTAATTTTAAGGTTGGCTATCAAACAACCTTTTTTGAGTCGAATATACTACCAATATATCCGGCTCATTTTTTTAAGATGTATCCATATACTATTCCCCTATTAGTTAACTGATTGAACAACTATTACACACTAACTCAATTAAGAGATTAGTATGACCTTACTTTAATACCATCTGATAATGTCAGGCTTTCCGGCCTGTTCTTCGAACTTATAATTTAAGTTTGCTGTGTATTTTAAAATGTCAAGTATCTGATGAATTGACTTATGTTTTAGAATAGTTCCTTCATAGATAACTTGCTCTCGTTTAGAATCTTCAATTACAATTTCTACATTATACCACCTTTCCAGAATAACAGCTAGCTCTGACAGCTTAATGTTATTAAATTCAAAGATTCCTTCTTTCCATGCAGTAAATTTTCTTGCATCTACTTTTTCAACTTTCAGATCGAACGTTTCTTTTTTATAGGTAACTTTTTCGTTTGGAGCAAGCCTAATCAGTTGGTGACCTTTTTTATCCAGCAAACCAATACTACCTTCAACAAGCGTGGCGCTAACTGTGTTTTCTTCCGCGTATGCATTAACATTAAAGGAGGTTCCATATACTTTAACATCAATATCGTCAGTCTGCACAATAAATGGATGAATGCTATCATGGGTAACCTTAAAAAAACCTTCCCCTTCTAATTTCACCAACCTATTCCCTTCTGTTAAAACAGGGAAGAATGACAGACTACTTCCAGAATTAAGCACCACCTCTGTTCCATCAGCTAAAACAACAGAACTTGTTTGTCCTTTGGGCACTTGTATTGTTGTCAAGCCTTTTGCGAATAACGTATTTTCATTAGAATCTTTGAATGACAAATATTGAACTGTCATTCCAATTCCGAAAACAATAATCAAAATTGCAACATACCGCATTACACGATATAACTTCCTGTTTTTTTGACCAATCGGGAGACTTTTTCGAACCTGGCCCCACCCTTCTTCTGTTGACTGGGAGGTCATATCGGAAGCAGATGTCAGAGCCCATGCTTTTTTATACTCGATAAATTGCTTCTTATTGTCCTCCGATAGGTATATCCAATTAAACAGTTGTTGAACCTCTCTTTCGGTGGCATCGCCAATAAGGTATTTATTTACTAGATAGTTATCCATTGTTTTAATCATGCTTACACATTAAGTAAACACAACTTGTAAAACACCCTACATTTATTTTTATATTTTAATTACATTTTTTTACAAGTTCACTAAAGGATTAAAAATCAGGATAGAAAAATTTCTAATAAGAACACAGGAAGATAGGGTGCTAATGCAGTTTTTAAATGTTTTATCGCCCTGGTCATGTTTGCTTCTACTGCTTTTTCTGTTATTCCAAGTTTTTGCGCAACCTCAACGTTTTTGAGACCACTAAAACGTTTCAATTCAAATACCATCCGACATTTTTCCGGCATTTTTTCAATTGTTCGTTTGATATGTTCTTCCAGTTCTTTAAATTCCTCTCCATCAAATCGAAGTTGATTTAACACCATGCTGTTCAACTCCTCTTCTTGAATTTGTAGTTGTTTCTGTTTATATCTCTCTTCAATTTTCTTGTGCCGGATGTAGTTTAAACATGCTGACTTAGCATAGGTATAAAGAAACGATTTGATTCCACTATACTGATTAACTTTACTACGCTTAAGCCAAAGATTAATATATGCTTCCTGAGCTATGTTTTTACTTTGCTCGCTATCATATATAAATTGCTCACAAAAGCCTGATAATGCAGAATAATATCTTTCAAAAATTACATTAAAGACTGATTCATCTCCTTGTAAAAATTTTTCAAACAAGAACTCATCAATATTATCATGCGCCATTTCTTGATTGGATTATTAAGCTTAGAAAGCTCCAGGTTTATTTACAAATGTATTTTTCTTTGTTTTAAAAACAAAAGCTCAAACAAGAATCAGATTCAACTTCATACCGGAAAACTTATTGAATACATTGAAGGGGCAACCTTAATGATATGCCCCTTATAACAATCTTATAATTATAACTTTCCCCATTAAAAGGGACTTTAGTTAAATCTTAACTTCCTGCCATTTTTGTTGAACAAGTCTGGTTAACTCCATTAGCTGACCATTCACCATTATCTTACAATCGTTTTTATAATCTGGTTTTATTCTCAAGCGGATAACTTTCTTGTCCTGCCACTCAATATCCAACTCATAACCTCCTCGCGCCTTCAATCCTTTCACCTTACCTGATTTCCATGCATCTGGTAAAGCTGGCAATATCTCAACCATTCCCTCATGCGATTGAATCAGCATCTCTGCTATACCTGCTGTTCCCCCCATATTTCCATCTAACTGAAATGGTGGATGAGTAGTAAATAAATTGCTATACGTTCCTCCCCTGTTAAGGAACTTTTGTTTGTCCTTGATATTATACGGGTCAATCAACTCCTTTAACATTTTATATGCATGGTTGCCATCTTTCAGTCGTGCCCAAAAGTTAATCTTCCAGGCCATTGACCATCCGGTTCCTCCATCACCCCTTGCATTCAAAGAAACTCGTGCTGCATTTGCCAATTCCGGAGTTTGACTTTCTGTAATTTGATGTCCCGGATGAACTGCAAACAAATGAGACACATGACGGTGCTGACTTTTCGGATCATCTACATCTTCTTTCCATTCCTGCAACTGTCCCCATTTACCAATCATAGGCGGACAAATTTTATCGCGTGTAGTTATTGCCTGAGTCTTAAAATCGTCATCTATACTCAAAACATTACATGCGTGGATACAGTTGTCCAGTAAATCCCAGGCCATTTGATGATCCATCGAGGCACCTGTTGAAATTCCTCCATGCTCTGGAGAATAGGATGGACAAGATACCAGGTAACCATTATCATCTTCCATTAAATAATCAATCCAAAACAAAGCAGCCTCTTTCATGATTGGATAAGCCCTTTCCCGCAGAAAAGCTTCATCTCCTGTAAACTGATAATGTTCCCAAAAATGTTGGCATAACCAGGCTGCCCCTCCGGGAAAGTATCCCCATGGAAAATCCCATCCTGAAGACGTAAATCCAAAAGGGTTATTCATGGTACTGACAGTCCAACCACGCAGATTCCAGAACTCCTTTGTGGAAACTCTTCCTGGTTCAACCAAAGATTCGCAATAATCAAACAGTGGCATATGACACTCACTCAAGTTGGTAACTTCGGCTGGCCAATACAGCATTTGCTGATTAATGTTCATATGGTAGTCAGCTGCCCATGCAGGTGCCGTTGAATTATTCCATTTACCTTGTAAATTGAGTGGCATTGTCCCAACCCGAGAACCTGCAATCATCAGATAACGATTGTATTGAAAAAACAGACTTTCCAAATCTAAGTCCGGTTCTTTAAAGTATCTTTTCAATCGTTCATCGGTCGGTATATTATACTTAGATGGCTCGCCTTTTAAGTCCAAAGAAACTCTGCTAAAAAGTGACTGGTAATCATTTACATGCTCTGTATAAAGCTGCTCAACTCCTTTTTCCTTAATCGCATTAAAAACCACATTATTGTCCTCAACATAGTTATTTCCCTTATAATGGGGATATACATTCAAGTAATCCGTTGATGCTGCCTGGTACAACACCAAATGCTTGCATCCCTGCGCAATCATCTTACCATCCTTGAACTGAACCGTTCCATTGTCGGTATCTATTTTCAAGCGATACTCAAATTGCATGTCATTATCCTTAACACTTCCGCGAAACGAGTAAATATCATTACTATACATTTCATCGATTGCCTTATGTGGCGTTTTGAATTCAATTTGATAATCCAAACCATCCTTACTGTCGTTTTTAAACTCATAGACAACTACTTTCGATGGGTAATTGGCAAAAATACGACGCTTATGGTTTACTTCTCCATCTTTGTAGGTTACAGTTGCAGTTGCATTGGAAATATCCAACTCACGGCGATACCCTTCAATCGAAGCATTCTTTTCGACTTCAACATATAGGTCACCCATAGTTTGTTGTGCACCATAATCTCCAAAATAATGCCAACCAACTGAATCTGGTTCTTTATGGATAATACCTGTCAAATTATTATTGACCAATTCATGAGCTTCTTTAAACTTGTTGTCTTTTAACAGTTTTCTTACTTCTTTCAGGCTTTTCCATGCATCTTTTCTGATTCCATAATTGTATTTCTCTCCAGTCCCCGGTCCTCCGGACCAAAGAGTTGTTTCTGTTATCTGGAAACGTTCCTTTTCTACTCCACCAAAAAACATCACCCCCATATAACCATTTCCCAAGGGCAGAGCTTCTTCCTGCCAACTTTTAGCAGGCTGATTGTAAAAGAGTTTCAAATTGGGATCATTTTCTTTCTTTGTTGCCGTACATCCACCTATTATTAAAATGGAGGTCAGGTAACAGGCAATAGTTAATATTTGATATTTCATAAACTTTGTTTTTTAGGTTATTTACAAACTCATTGCAACGTTTTTTGCAACATGTCGATACATCCATCATCTATCTAAAGATGCGATCTCTACATTTGTCTTATAAAAAGGATCGCATCCGTATCGTCTTTTATTGAACAACTTCAAGCTTATCGCCTTTATGAAGTACTAAATTCAGGTTCGATATTGACCACTTTCCATCGACATTTGCTACATCAGCTGATACTTTATTGCCATTTACTAACACTAATGCATTTTTACCTAATGCCGGGACTTCTAATTCATTAACAGCCACTTTTCCAAAATCAATTTGGATGGTGCATTCTGATTTTTCATCTGCGCTAGTTTGCGAATAAGTTCCCCATCCCTCGGCTGTAGTAATAAAGCCATTAAAGCTATCTACATGAATCTTAGGGGCAAACTTTAAGATGCCTTTTGGACCATTATAGTGATATCCTTCCAGTGCTTTCAAGATACCCCATGATGCTTTGGCACGGCCATAATGGTCGCCGCATTCTACCTCGTTCCATGGGTTGTGCTTTTCAGGACTATAACGTTCATGAACAGATTTAACCAATGACAGACCTTCTGTTATCATTCCGTTATAAATCATTCCTGTCGCTACCTGGTATTCAATTCCTGTCCAGACTTCATTACGGTAACGAACCCCGTTTTTATTCATATGCTTGCTAAACGGCCATGTACAAATAAATAAGCCCGGCTCACCCGCTACTGCATAATCTCTTTCGGGTGTGTATTTAGCAGCCTGTGGACCTACGTCGGGAGCCCAGTTGTACTTCCAAATGGATTGAAATGTCGTATTGACTTTATCAGCCTGATACAAGTTCCCTAAGTCTAGCAAATATGACCAGGTTTGACCAAATAACTGATCACTCAAACATCCTGTTGCATATTGAAATTTAGGGTGCTTTTTCAAATCTACATCCTGAATAAAGTAATGCCCGTTCCATAAGCGTTCGACTGACATCTGACCTCCTCTTTCTGCAATCTCTGAACATTTGCGAGCAAATTCCTGTTCTCCCATCACTTGTGCCATCTCAGAACATGCTTTAAGAGCTGCGAGGTATAAGCTACCTACATAAGTATTTGCTCCGCTAAAATTAATATCGTAGGTATTTGATTGTGTACTTTCCATCAGGCCATCATCGTTACCATCATCTTTAATGGCAAACTCCATGGCTTTTTTAATCTTGCGCCAATTGCGTGAAAGGAATATATCATCTTTCGAATTAAGATGCTCACGATAAGCTTTTAAGATTGCTCCTAAGTGCCCATCCATAAAAACGCGCTCACGCCCGTCGCGCGACAAGATGCCGCCATCACCTTTAAATGAAACGCCAAAATCAGATTTCTCACGGATACTACGCTCTATCTGTGGAAATAATGCTGCTGTTGACTGAGCATAGTTATATACATGAGTACAATTACCGTAGCATGATCCAACGCCTTCCCACAACATGAATTTATCATCTGCATACCACTGTACTGTTTCTGTGGCCAATATTGATACCGGCATCAGTATGCGTTGCTTCAACCAGTATGGCAAACTGGATTTTTGGTACCAACTTTTATGAAACTGATATGTTGAGCCAGCCAGGTAATCAAAATTAGCTTGAATATAATCTGCGACATCAAGAGATGAATTAAACCAGTTAGCATACATATTTCCTCTAATCGGACCTTCTGTTTTAATGGGTTTGTTCCAATCCCATCCCATGTCTACATCTTGCGGACGATTGGGAAAATACCATGATAACAGGAAGATTACCTCTTTATCTTCACCAGATTTTAATTCGAAGTTTGCGCTTACGTCTCCTATCAACTCTTCTCCAAGTTGACTTGTAGCTTCATCATTATTACCATTACCCGTATTTACATCTCCTTTAATACCCAATAAACTTAGTGACATATTGCCAAAATATGGATGATGTTTATATGCTTGATTTTCGGGTACATAATCCATAAATAAAGTTGAACGATTAGAATGACTGCGGTCAGTATTACGGATTTGACCTTTAACTTCATTTTTAAGGTCGGCCATCACCATGTTTTGAATAAAACCACTTAAATTCACATTGGCTGTATGCTTTGAAGTGTTTTTAAGATTGAATTTCAGGATGGTAGCCGGATTGGCCGACTCGCGCAGCTGCATCGGAATAAATGGCGAAAAAGCCCCCATTTGAATACTCACTGGTAATTTAAACTCATCACTCTCATACCGCACGGTGGCAATTGGGTAATTTCCTATAAAACCGATGTTATTGAAATCGGTCTTATTTAGCTGCTTCGTGTAGTTTTTTTTCTTTGTCTCTATCTCTATTTTAAACCCTTGCTTAAAATAACTAAACGGCTCAAAAGTTTGATAACATACCTGCCATGGTCCATGCGGTGTATTAAAATTCATTTCATCTGAACGTCCGGGGCCTGTGTTATACGCGTTGTTAGCAATCCACCAACAGGCCAGCGTTCCATCACCTCTCACATACAATTGACCGGCACCAATGCCACCTACAGGCATGCCGATCGTTTTTAGTTCATCTCCTCTGTAAATTTTCTGCCCTTCATCTGCTAATAACGATTTTTCCCATAATGGCGATAAGTCTTTGTCTTCCGGCACCATATGTTCAAACTTATTTTGGGAAAAAGCACTCATCCCAACTAATATTATTAACAGGATTACAACTATATTACATCTTTTCATATCTTTCTATTTACAAATTACTTCCCAAATTCCAACAGCCTGATTCTGCTTTCCAGAACCAGTTACTCTAATTTTAATATACCTGGCCTTTGTTTTAACAGCATCCAATGTCGGACAGGCTAATTCTTTATTTTCAGTTTTATCTGCTATTAACTCCCATTGTACACCGTTTTTAGAAGATTCAATTGTGTATCGATAAGCTTCCGTTGCATATTCAAAATAGATGAGTACCTCATTTAATTCAATTGGCTTACCAAGATCAATCTCAATTGTCTGAGGATAGGTATTCTCCTTTGCTTTCCACATTGTGCCATTATTCATATCTGTTACAAAACCGGCATTAAACAAAGAATCCTTCGTTGATGAAGCTTTCACCATTGTTGCATAAGCTTTATTGTTTGTCGGCTTTAATGACCCACCTAAGGGATTGATCCCTTCCTCTGTTGGTTTAATACTTATCAAACGCCCATTTTCATCAAATTGCAATTTTTCTATTGCTACCTGTCGCCATAAATCAGAACCTTTACGGTATGGGTAAGCTTTACGATGATAGACCATATAATACTCTGAATCTATTTTTAAGACAGAATTGTGCCCTGTAGAAATCATGTTTTTCTCGGGAATAGGTTTTATAATTGGATCATACTTTTTTTCTTTCTCATTATGTGGTTGATAAGGTCCCCAAATATTTTCTCCTCCATAAGCCGCATTGACATGATAGGAACCACCTAAACCTCCAGCTGAATACAGTAAATAATATTTCCCATTACGTTTAAACATACCCGGCCCTTCAAACAGATCGAAGTTTTCGTAAAGTTTTTGAGGCTCCCCCTCAAATTCAACCATGTTTTCTTTTAATCTTCCTAACCATAAAGAGTATTTTCCTTCTATTTTTGGCGCCTGATAAATCAGATAGTATGAACCATCGGTATCCTTGAATACCTCTGCATCAAACATATTTTCATATACAACTTTACCTCCATTTTCTTCTATCCATGGTCCTGTAGGTGATTCTGATGAAACGACAAAACAATCATAACCATCTTTTACAAAGTACATGTAATATCGTCCATCTGCTCCTTTGGTAACTGAAGGAGCCCAATGCTTTTCACTCACATAGGGAAAATTTTGTGGGTAATCGAAATTATAGAATTTCCAACTTTTAAAGTCCTTTGATTTCCACACACCAAAAGGACCGTTGGTAAATTTTCCTACATCATACCCATCGGTTGTGGCGTAGATATAAAATGTGCTGTCATCATCCATAAATATGGACGGATCGGCAAAATATCCGGGAATTATAGGATTGCCATTACTACTAAGGCCAGTATCTTGTATTTGACTCTTAGGCATGCAGGCATAATTTAATAGTAAAGTAAGAGCAATGCACTTACCTAACACATTATTTAATAAAGATTTGGATTTTCGTCTTTTCATAATCGTTTATTTCTTAGCGCAAAGAACATTTTAGTTTCAACTTATATTTTCCTTATATCATAGGTAATTAGGAGCTTCCACATAATTATCTAACCAACCTTCACTCTATACCTCTGTTTATTATTTACAAATCGCTTAAACGTTTTAGCATGTTTTGTAAAAAAATATATAAATGCATGGTAGGAGTGTTCATTTCGCTTCAATGATTCCCACTTGCTGACAGTTCATACCTGAGTTATATTCTTTTGTTCTATTTATCTTTCCTATATCCGCCGGCGCCTTTATCACAACTAATCACCTTATTACTAATACTATACTTCATTAAATCGTTATCAACTTTTTGATCTTACTGTTTCAAGTTTAGATGACAAAGATAACTTTGGCGACCATAAATGTATAAAATACTTTTATTTTTCTAGTAAAAAAATTGCTATTTGAATTTAACCTCTAATTATCTGAAGTGATATAAGTAATCGATCTCAAACCAAAATTTTATACTATAAGTCATTAATATATCAATGGTTTCAAGGTTACTCTTGATTGTTACAGTATATAAATATAAAGGTGTGTGCCAATTGCACACACCTTTGCATTAGGAATATCCATCATTGATTACCAACCTGGATTTTGTTCCAAAGCCGGATTTAATATTATTTGCCTCAAAGGTATTGGAAATAAATAGTGCTTCGGTTTAAATTCCCTTCCATCTTCTATTATTATAGCACCATCTTCACCAAGCTCAGCGCTTATATTACTCCATGGCTCAGTCGTTTCATAATAAGTACCTTCCCAGGTAATTCCCTTAACCGGCTTAATCATCTCATCTTCTGCAACCTTCCACCTCCGTAAATCATCACGTCGATTAGTTTCCATAAATAATTCAATATTCCTTTCGCGACGTATCTCAGTCTGCATATCCAGACCATTTCCCGTCACAAAAGCATTGGATAATTTAGGCATACCTACTCTGTCCCGTAACTTATTTATCGAAAGATCTAAATCAGAATCACTGATGCTTTCATCAAGTTCAAATGTAGCTTCAGCATAAATTAAATATATTTCAGCTAACCGTATTACAGGAAAACTAAAGGCATCACCATTTATCTCCTGCTTAAACTTCTTTTGCAAATATCCAGTGCGCGTACGCGTTCCTATTTCAACCTCATATATAACCCCGTTTTCGGTTGGGTTCGCCCAATCTCTGTTTAAAGGCCCCAAATTATTACTCCAATATCTTGTGAATGGTTCTATAAGAACCTGTTTCATTCGAGGATCCCTATTCTGATATTCGAAAGTTGGTTCATCATATCCAAGAAACCTACCTGACCTGTCAATGGGTAACCCGTCATCACACAAGAACATATCTGCATATTTTTTGGTGGGACTCATATGATATTCTCCAAACAGGGCTGCAGTCCACGATCCTCCGGGACTAACCAACTGATCTCTACGCCGTATTAGAATATATTCCTTGTTATCTGCCAATGTTAAGTTTGCAGGGTTTGTTTGTGCATTCCCTTGTAAAATAAAGCCAAATCTGTAACTGTCATCGTCCATCTCATCTCTATAATCCCAAAGTTCATATTGCTTACTATTAATTACAGCTAAAGCCATATTTTTAGCAAGTTGTAAGTATTCTTTACCATCTCCTTTATCATGGAATTTACTCCAGGTTCCTTCAAATAGTGCTGCACGAGCCAATAGGGCCTGAGCCGCACTTTTCGTTACCCTGCCGTTGTCAGCCGCCTCTAATTCATCTTGCTGTGGTAAATCTGCAATAGCTTCTTCTAACAATGTTATAATGTATGCCATTACTTCTTCTCTCGTGTTTCGTGGTGCATAAAGACCTTCACTATCCAAATCCAGAACCTCCATTACAATAGGTACACCACCAAATTTCACCAATCCTTCAAGATATTTCATTGCCAAAAAGAACTTCATCTCCGCAATATATGGTTTGGCCTCTTCTATGACACTTTCATCTTCAAGGGCCTCATATTTATCGAATGCAATTAATATTCTACGATTTACATCATAAAGACTATTCCAGGTACCATCACTTTCAGGTGCCACCCATGTACCATTAGCAATTTCGTTATAACCATTACCAATGGTTAAATCTCCCTGATCACTAATAGTTCCTAATTCTGGTAAAATAAAATAGAAATTATTAGCGTATAGTTTATAATCATTTGCCGTGACAAAGAAAGTTTCTTCACTTATTACATCCAATGGATGTAAGTTTAAATCCTTTTCGCATGATGTCAATAATGTCATAATTAACATCATTAATATATATAAGTATTTTTTACTTCTCATTACTTCAAATTTAAAAGGTTAAATCAAGGCCCATTGAAAATGTTCTTGCGAATGGTGTAAACATAGCAACAAACGGTCTTTCTGGATCAGAGTGTTTTGGTATGTTCTGTAATTCGAACAGATCAAACCCGCTAAAATAAACACGACAATTACCTATACCCACTTTTTGAACTAAGTTTTTCGGCAAAGTATATCCTAACGTAATGGATTTCAACCTTAAATATTTATTGTCATATAACTTATAACCAGCATCAGTTTGTTGATAATTCCACCCCCCTATACCTCCATCAGCTGTTAGGCGTGGATATTTTGAATCAATATTATCCGGTGTCCATGTTTTGTTATAATAACGTAATTCCGGCATTTTCCACCATCCTCCACCTAGAGGCAATGCATTATCAAATACCATCCATTTACCAACACCCTGAAGGGTAGCTGAAAAATCAAAATTTCTATATCCGCAAGTTATAACGCTACTAAATTGGTATCTGATATTATCATTTACAACAGGGATTAAATCTCCACTTTCCTCAGGATTACCTGGATCGTATAATCTCTTTTCAAGTACACCATCACCATCCAAATCGTTAACCATGATATCGCCCACACGTAAATTTCCCGGAACCCCCTCGATTTGTTTATATCGTTCTAATGTAGCTTCATCCTGAATTTTGCCTCCATATTGGAATAGGAAATAAGTACCAGGAGCATACCCTTCTACAAAGTCATTACGCCCGTGCCAAGGTACCTGAGTGTCCTCAAGACTTGTAACCTTAGCCTTATTATCACTCAAATTGAACTGGATGCTATAGTTAAAATCGTTTATTTTGTCTCTCCAGTTAACACTTAATTCATAACCTTTTACCTCTAAACTACCTCCGTTAACCTTTGGTGGTTCAGCACCTAACACCTTAGGATATTCTCTTCCTACAAGCATTCCTTCTGTATTCTTAATGAAATAATCCGCAGTTACTCCAAGACGGTTATTTAAGAAATAAGCATCTATACCAATATTCTTGGTTTTGATTGTTTCCCAGGTTCTGGTGAGGCTTGTCATTCCATTAACCCATGCAGCCGGTGAGCGGGATGGAGAAGCATATGAGCCAAAGGGATAAACATTTCCAGTTCCTATTGTAGCAAAATGATCATATAAGCCAACATTAGCCTGGTTACCCAACTCTCCATAACTTGCGCGTAATTTTAAGTATTCAACATACTTTTTGACATTACCCATAAAGTTTTCTTCAGTCAGAATCCATCCACCTGATACTCCGGGGTATGTTCCCCATCGATGTCCATCCGCAAATTTACTGGACCCATCGCGTCTCATTGTTGCTTCAACAAAATACCTACCAGCATAATTATAACTCAAGCGACTAAAAAATGATTTAATTGCCCAATCATTGGCAAATTCTTGTATCCACCTTGTGTCAGGATCACCAATATTCATGACCGGAAGGGTTGGAGTTATTAAGTTCATGATTGAGGCTTCAAAGCCTCTTCTCCAGGTTTCTTCGTGAGCTCCTCCAACCATCAGGTCAAAATTATGGTTATTTATTTTTTTAGAGTAGTTTGCATATAGGTTAACAACCTGTTGAGTATGCTTGTGATATTTTGAACCGGCTGCATTATCTTCCGGCCTTATATTTTGAGACAGGAAATTATTTTCCCAAGAATACACTTTAAAGTGTTTTTTCTGCCAGGCAACATCATAAAAATCAATAAATAAACTATATTGTCCTTTAATCTGTAAACCTTCTAAAGGTGTCATTGTAAACTCAAATGTTGGCCTGATCCTATAATTTTCGATCTTCTCGTCTCCATTTTTTTCAAGCCATGCACGAGGAGTTCTAAAATCTCCACCTCCCCATCCATAAGTATTACCAGCAGGGTTAAACGGTACCTGGGATGAATAGGTGTTTTCCATTGTCCAGTAAAAGCGTCCCCAATCAGTACTTTCTAATTCATATGGCCTTATTAGTTCTTTCTTTTCCAATGACCAGTTTGTACCAATATTCAACCAATCTGTTACCTGATAATCATATTTAGCACGAGTAAAGTATTTTTTGTGTTGATTCTCACCATAATTTAGCATTGACTCCTCTTTCAAGTATCCAACAGATAAAAAATAGTTTGACTTGTCACCTGCCCCAGAGACACTAAAATCATGTTTTTGTGTTAATGCATTGCCAAAAATATAGTCCCACCAATCAAAGTCAGTTGCAATAATATCAGGTGTATCCGGGAAAGGTCCCTGACCAATTAATACTTCGCCACTACTTAGATCATAAGGATAATTTTCGGCTAACTTACTCCATGCATGTGTTGTTTGACCATCTGACTCCCAGGCATCAACTGACATTTCAATCATCTGGTTTAAATTCACCTTATCAGGAGTTTTCCCAGGAACTCTTAGAGCAAAATTATTTGTATAATTGAATTGAGGCTTACCCTTTTTACCCTTTTTTGTAGTAATCAGGATCACACCACCTGCTGCCCGAGCTCCGTAAATTGCTGCCTGAGCATCTTTAAGAACTGTCATACTTTCAACATCAGCAGGATTTAAGTTGCTTAATCCTAAGGCACTTGTAAAACTTTGCGGTATTCCATCGATTATTACTAATACTCCAGGATCAGATTTAGATGTAACCCCACGTAATTGAATACCTTGACCTTCATCACCGATTGAACCCCCACCTCTTGTTATTTGGAGACCTGGTACAATACCTTGTAATGAATTTACAACACTTGGTTGTGGCTGATCTTTCAACACATCGCTTGAAACAGTCGAAACTGCGCCAGTTACCGTGGCTTTTGCCTTTGTTCCATAGCCAATCACAACCACTTCATTCAGGTCTGTAAATTCCTCAATTAATGTAACATTGATTTCCTGCCTTCCGGCTGTGTTTAATTCCTGATCTTCGTATCCAATAAAAGAAAATATCAATATCACATCAGATGAACCAACATTAATACTGTAACCTCCATCGATACCTGTAATCACACCATGGGTAGGATTGCCTTTCTCATAAACATTAACACCAGGCAAAGGCTCGCCATTTTTATCTCTAACTATTCCTTTAACCTCACGTTGCTGAGCTTGATAATGAACTGTAGAATTCGCACTATCCTCTGATGTAGATAATAAAATCAATTCATTTCCGAAAAAACGATATTCAACACTTGTGCCTTCAAAAATCTCACTTAAAACCTCTTCAATTGTCTCATCTTTAGCAGAAATGCTTATGGCCCGATTGGCATCCACATGCTCTTCTTTGTAGAAGAACCTAATTCCACTTTCACTTTCGATTTGCTTTAATACTTCTCCAACTTTTTGATTTGAAGCCTTTACCGAAACTCTTGTTTGAGAATTTACTGTGGCAGTTACATGCATTATCCCTATTAACATCAAAACTATTGATAATCTCATAACAAACAATAGTTTATGCCACTCTTTAAAAAGGCAGCATTGGTTACCATTTTTTTTCATAAATTTGTAATGTATTTAATTAGATTAATTGGTGTTAGCGCACCGGTTAATTAATTCAAATTGCAGAAGATGTTAGCGCATCTTCTGTTTTCTTAGGTTAATGTTGATTGTTTCTATTCCATTTATTCCCTCCTATTTTTTTCGTATTACAATTTTTTGTCCTTCAATTGAGTATGTCACCGGATGTGTTAGTTGAATAAGATCCATCACTTCCAGAATGGTTTCATTTTTAATTGTTCCCGTATAATTTTCGTCTAAAAGTGAGGAATCTACCACCTCTATATCCACACCATACTTTCGCTCTAGTAACTTTAGCAAATTCTCAAAAGACATGTTAATGAAAATCAGCTTATTCTCACGCCATGCAGAATAAAGACTGGGATCTACGGTAAGTTTTTTTAGTTGTTTACTGTTTTTATTAAATACGAGCTGTTCTCCTGGCTTTAAAACGATGTTTCTATCCAATTTAAACTTGTTTAAAGAAGTAATAAGAACAGAACCTTCTTCTAAGGTGGTTACAACATTCTGATCATCACTATATGTTTTTATATTGAATTTTGTTCCCAAGACATTAACCTTGTAGAAAGGTGTATGCACTACAAATGTCTTTTCTTTATTGCTTCTGACACTGAACCATGCCTCTCCTTCCATGAAAACTTCCCGGTTATTTAAAAAGTCATTTGCGTCATACTTTATTTCGGAACCAGAGTTCAGGTAAATTTCTGTGCTATCAGGTAAAATAGTTTTGGCTACAGATCCCTCAGGTGCAATTGCAATTACGTATAACGCTTCACTGGTTTTATTCTTAAATGATTTCAACGTCCAAAAAGAAGCTCCTCCTGCAAAAAACACCAGGATAAAAACAGCCGCAACCTTTAATATAGATAACAAATTAATTCGTTTGGGTGCGGTTGAACTACTTATAATCTGCTGATTTTCATTAATTACATCATAATTTCTGAAATCTGCTACAGCCCAAAGGTTTTTAAGCCGGATAAATTCCTTTTTATTTTCATCTGACGCCTTGATCCAATCTAGTACCTCCTTGATCTCAGAGTCGTCATTAAGTTTATTTAAAGCAAATTCGTGTAATAATTTTCTATTCATTGCAAGAGCTTTACACCTATAAGTACGTTTAATAGATAAAAACCCTATTACAAATCTTTATTTTTTTCATATTTCTTTCTCATCGGATAAATTATTACGCTTTAATCTGTAATACAAAAGCGCAAAACCTTCCCACATGGAAAGAAGCAGCGGCACTTTATATAAAAAGAATTGGTAGGTAATGCCTTAATGCTAAACGCAGTAGTTTTAATGATTTAGTTATAGCAGCCTCTACTGTTTTAATCGAGATATTCAACTCTTCAGCAATTTCCTTATTCTTTTTGTTTTCGAAACGACTCATTTCAAAAATCCGCCTACTTTGCTTGGGTAATTGTGATAATGTTTGCTTCAATATTGTATTAATATCCTGAAATGCAGCAGGTGAGGTATTAAGTTCACGTAACGCATTTTGTATTAGCATCGTCTGCTGATGCTTAAGATTATCTTCATACTTGCGCCTAACCTTAAAGGAATCAATCTTTTTTAGACAAAGGTTTTTAGCTAAAGTATAAATCCATGAAGAAAGATTGTTTACATTCTCTAGCTTATAATTTTCTTCCCACAAAACTGAAAATACATCCTGTACTATATCTTTTGCCGTTTCTTCATCATTTAAATAATGATTGGCAAAATACAATAGACGCGTTTCGTATAAAGCAACCATTTGACTAAAGGCTAATACATTACCTTTTGATAATTCTTTCAAGAGTTCTTTCTCATTCACACTAATAAATGCTTTACTTCGTAAGTTGAATAAAACAATGTCTATATTTCGTCTCTAATATTTTTAAAGATGCTAATTCAATAAATTGGCGCACAATTTACAATTTTTACAACAACCAATCTGTGAAATCAAAAATATAAGTATTCTTTAGTCCATAGAGTATTTTTAATTTCATCTCCTAATTTATATCTGCTATGACATATTAACATTATAGGACATCTGCTCCAATAACAATTTATTAGGACAGACCGATTTGGATGACAACAAGCAAAAAAGAGACTATGATGGTAAACTCCTGCAGTGGTTTCAAATCAATCTGAAAACAATAGGTCTCGATAAGCTTGTGTTCAGATACTTAACTTAGATTACCATCACGCTTCCATTTTTATTTGGATTGAAAGAGAGTAACCTTGTAACCAACCGGGAAATAAGACAAAAGCTATCCCATCATAGAATAGCTTTGTGCCCAGAACAGGACTCGAACCTGCACGTCATTACTGACACTGGTCCCTGAAACCAGCGCGTCTACCAATTTCGCCATCTGGGCTTAATTCAAATATTAAAAATCCGAAGTTTTAAACTTCGGATCGGGTGCCCAAGACTGGACTCGAACCAGCACGGACTAAATCGTCCACAAGGCCCTCAACCTTGCGTGTCTACCAATTTCACCACTTGGGCCAGTTGTGAAATTTAAGAGCGAAAAACGGGACTCGAACCCGCGACCCCGACCTTGGCAAGGTCGTGCTCTACCAACTGAGCTATTTTCGCATTTACTGGGCAAAAATATAAAAATTAGGTATGTTTTCACAGAATATAAGCAGATTTTTGCAGGCAAAAACCCATGCCAAACCAACAATCTGGAGGTAAAACGATTAGAACAATTATTTTGATGCTTCGGCGATGAAAGCCTTTCGAGACGCTTGCCGATCGTCGATGGTTTTATAAAAAGAGTCGATTAAATTAAGACATTCTTGCTTAGATTCTAAAGCCAGATACTCAAAACCAAGGACTGTATTAATCATCTTTTTTCGATTCTCTTGAAAATGCAGAATTGCAGAATCTAATGATTCCTTTGAAACCTTCTTTCCCTTATACCTGTTTTCAAGCAATTCGCGTCCCATATACATGTGCATGTAACTTGCATTAACAAATTCACACATATCAAAATCATATGGAATAGCAACAGGTGGTGCATGTCGATTAGATCGTAACAAAGTCACATTATGCAATTTAGGCACAGACCAATCAGTATTTCCAATCATATAATTAAACAAGGCCAACTTTATAATATTCTCCTCAACCAGTTGATCTTGTTTAAGATTGGCCATTTCAACCTCTTCACAACCTAAACGCTCTGCCATTTGATCAACTGATTCAATAAAGAAAGCATATTTAGAGAAAAGTTCGCCGTAGTTAACATCAACATACTTGACTTTTACAAGTCGAACTTTTAGGCTTTTCTCACTTATAACATTATAAAGACGATAAACCAGATATTCCTTTAACATTGTATTCTGCATGGCCTCACTTGTATCTCTACAATGAGTTACCAATTTAAGTTTATCCTGACCTTCAAAAACTGTATTGATAACATCACGCTTTTTAAAGTTAAAACGCAATGGCGGAAAATCACAATTTTCTACTTTCAAGCGAAAATTACCGCGTGTTTTAATCTTAACCAGAATAAACAAAGTATCCAAGTCATCCTGAATTTGAATTGTAGCAGTATGGTAATCATTTGTTGTACGATCCCGATCGGCCCGTATGGAATTAAAATCAGCCCTAACTGTTAAATTTAAAACCTCGTCAGTTTCGAAAAATCGGATAGCGCTTTGTTTAATACGCTGTTTTGTAGCGGCATCCAGTTCATATTCTTTCGCAAACACAGATGCACTTAATACCAAACATATTAAAAACAATCTACATTTCATTATCAATAATGCTTAAACAACCATAGATAGTTGGCGATGTTCCTGCTCCATAAGACGTTCTACCTTTCGCAAACGAGGCTTGAAACGATTGTACTTCACTTTTGTATTCAGTGCAATCGTACCAAGACAATATTTGCTTATTGACAAAGGCAAAACTCCTTGACGTTTTAGAGAACGAGCAAATGAAGAGTACACATCCTCTTTATCCCTCTTAATTTCAATAATGGCACAATTACCAATAGAATATGAGCCTTCATTTTCATCTTTAAACCGAACATCCATATCAATTGTAATCCTTTCACAGGTATTTTTATTGATTAAAGTAATTCGGTTGAATTTTGTAGTTAACTTAGGCTCAAGATCTTTTGCATCATAAGGTGTACAATCACTAACTAAACATTCAAGACCTTTGGCAATTGGGTAAGTAAATTTATCTATTCGCAAACGCTGTTTAACGGTTCTGTTTTTAACCTTTTCTTTCACCTCGATAAACTTATCACCTGTCTCCTCATATCTTCTATACCTTACTTTATAACGATGGTTTTTCCCATTATGATGCTCTTTATACATCGCCAAATCATCAGTATCAAAATAAATGGTATCATATGCTAAACTAACCTTCTGATTAATCATTAAGACTTTGTAATCATCTATATGCTGCGACAACACCTCAACTAAAACAGAAGGTGACACAATGTACTTCGTATCAACCCGATTCAATAAATTAGCCCTTCCTATCTCTTCCAGAGTAGTAGTATCAAAAAAGCTAACTAATTTTAATAAATCGTTCATAGTTCTCATTGCTTAAATTTAGACCGCGATTTCAAATTCGCTGCAAAAGACTCATTTTTGAATTTCATGAGATATGATCGTTATCATGATTTCTGTAAGGCAATAATTTTTGATAGTAACTTCTGATTCCTCTAACTACAACAAAAACATTAATCACTATATCACAACACCTTACACTACCTTACAGTTATTTCAAAACAAGTCTAATTTTTGTTAATTTTACTTAACCCCAATCAACATCACAGTTTCATGTAATAAATCGTAACATTGGCCTAATCGTTATTAGTTCTTAACGCCAACTAAACACTCAACAACCGATCCAAACATCCTTTATCTCTATATATCTGCACATTATCAAAAACACAGACAATTTTAAAGCGTTCATAATCGTACAAAAACGCGTTTATTTTCGAACACATTTGTTGAAATGTAAAAAATATTGAATTCGATTAAACCTTATTTAATAAATACCGTATCATCATCACTTAAACGCCCAAAACTAATTTTAATGGCACTATTTTCTTCGAACAAATATCCCGCAACAGCTAAATTTGAAGCCAGGCAAAAACAACTTCTGTCTGATTATGATCGATTTACAAAATACAGTCAATCAGAGGAATTACAGCGAATTAAAGATCTTGAGATACTTACCAACTCTAATGATTTTTATAAGAAGGTTGATAAGCTAAAAAATGAAAGGTTCAAACATACACAAGAATTCAGGCAATTAAGAAAATATCTTTCACAAAAGAAATCAGGCGAATTCAAAAGGTACTTTAAATACTTGGCTTCAGGTATGCCCGATAAAGTAAAACAAGTAGAAAATTCAGAGAAGAGAAACGAATTAATTGAATTAAGCGAATACATCAGAAGCAGTGAATTCTTAAGTGAGAAAAAACAAAAAGGTTATAAAAAATCAGAAGCTTTTAAAAAGTTTAAACGATACAGGCAACTTTCGAAGGATGGCGAAATAAAGTTGTATAATAAACAAGTGAAATCAGCGCTATTCAAAAATTATAACAATATTCACGAATCGGAAAGGTTAAAGGCCTACCAACAATTAGAACAAGAGGTTACATCTGAAAAATTCCTTCAATTTAAGAGTTGGATGGAAGACAAAAAGAAATTTCAGAAATCAGAAGAATATAGTTTAATACAGGAGCTTAAAAACTTACTCAAATCGCCGGATTACATTTGGTTCAAACAACTGGAAAAGCAGAATAACTTTAACGAAATAACTAAATGGAAGCTATGCTTTGAAGATGAATTTTCATCACGCCAATTAAATAAAGACAAATGGATTACAAGTTATTATTGGGGAAAAGCACTTTTAAACAAGAGTTATGTTCTGGAAAATGAAAACCAATTTTTTAAAGATGATAACATCGAAATTACCGGAAAAGGTGTTTGCTTAAAAACGAAGAAAGAAAATACAGAAGCTTTAATTTGGGATTCTCAACGAGGCTTTGTTCCAAAAACATTGGAATACACGGCAGGACTAATTAGTACCGGGCAAAGCCACCGACAATTGTATGGAAAAATTGAAGCTAAGGTTAAGGTTGAACATGCTCATCCAGTGAAACATGCCTTTTGGTTGGTCGGTGAAAAGATGGCTCCGCAGATTGATATTTTTCGCTTTGAGGATAAAAACGCAAAATCTTTAAGCACCGGTCTACAGTTATTAAATGGGAATGGCCCTGAGGTTATATCTAAAACTGTCAAAGGTGCTCGTTTTGATCATGACTACTTTATTTATTCGCTGGAATGGGAAAAAGGCAAACTGACCTGGTACATCAATGGTGAAAAAGTTAATGAGCAAACTAAACATGTACCTGATACACCAATGTACATCGTGTTTAGCTCCCATTTAACCGACGAGATTGAGAATTTGAATTCTACAGCCTGCATTAATGTAGAATGGATTAAATGTTACCAACACAACACAAAGTAGTTTTATCTATCAACAATAACGGGGAATTGGCCATTTGCTAACTCCCCGTTTTTTTATATGCTGTAATATCTTACTCTGATGGTAAACTAAAACGCTTCCAGAAATCTGCATCAGACTCTCCTGCCGCATAAAATGACTTGCTTGTTCCCTCTTTAAAAGGCTTAAAATCATAAACAATCCATTCCATATTCAGCTTTGTATCATCCCCGGTACCTTTATATATAATCTTACTCAGAGCATACTTCTTATCACTGGTTTGCCTGTAATAACTAACAACTGTCGTCTGGTATTCTTTTTCACCAACATTTTCACGAAAAACATCACGACCGGCATGAAAAAAGCCATTTGATACAACAGTCAGCTCATTTCGTACGACTGAATAATCTTTTTGTCGAATCATGATATTGCCCTCATACTTTTTACAATAAGCATCGCCAGTTTTCGCAAGGTCTGTATCATTCAACTCGTAACTAATCACCCATACAGAATCACCGTCAACTACAGTTTCTTCCAGCAGCTTCAAATTGTATTCATCTACGAACTCAATATCTAACACATTACCACGCTGTCTGACAATATCGTATGATAAAATTCCATCAGCATGAATTAGTCCACTTTTTAATGGTGACACTTTGAAATTGGAACGTACTTCGTTTAATTCAAAGTTTCTACTTTCAAATGCAGAAACCAACGATCGATTGCCATAGCCTTTAACATCAGAAAAATTAATAACTGCTTCAATCTTTTTACTGTCCATGTTCTGGCTAAAATATACCTTGGCAGCATAGTTCTTTTTATAGGAATCCGGGATAATATTCGATGCTGTTTTAATTATACCGTATAAACGTTTCGAATCTGCCTTTACATCCACCTGCTTGAGCCCATATGTTTGTGAGAATAACTTAATTGGTTCCCCACTTAGAACATATAACTCATCAACGGTAAACTCCTTGACCTTATAGCCAACAGCCGAAATTTGCACTTTATAATTTGAAAAACTCTCACCTATCTCCAAAATATAATTTCCATCAAAATCAGATGCTGTTCCCATATAAGTTCCAACTACACCGATATTCGCAAATTCAACCGGTTGGTTAGTCTCAGCATCAACAATACGCCCTTTCAAAGTAATATTCTGCGCGAATGCAACAGTACAGCTCACTAAAAAAGCAAACACCAAGCAAGTGAAATGTCTCATATTTAAATTCTTTTTAATCCTAATAAATAGCAATTCGTCCATTTTCAATTAGCTGTCAATATACTATTTTTTCTTGGCCATATTGTCTAAATGCCAATTTCAAATGCAAAATCATTCAACCAATACCATACTAATCTTCTCATATAATGAATAATAAGAAGACTCCACAACAACACGAAATCAACGGTGAGGTAAAAACCTTAAGAGGTAAAAGGTAATTTTCCTTACTTTTCCTCTATATTTAAGCTCACATTAGTAAACTAATTAAGTAACATCATTAAAACTCCATAATATGACACGAGTATTATTTGTATTGGCAGCAGTTGCCCTTTCGCTAAGCAGCTGTGTAGTTGCTAAAAAAAAGTATGATGCAGCATTACTGAAAAATGAAAGACTCGAGACAAAACTTGATAAACAAATTACAGAAAGTAAAGAATTGAAATCTAACCTCGATCAAGCCATAGCAGACTACGAAAGTATGAAGCAGGATTTTGGTAAGAGCAATGCATTAAAGACGGATGAAATTTCTGACTTGATGATTATGGTTACCAAGCTGAAGGACGAAAGTGAAACGCTAAACAATAAATTGGAGGAAACGATTGGTCAATTCAAAGCTAAAGAAGCTGACTCATATCACGCTAACGAAGAATTGGAAAAGACCATTAAAGCCGTTAATGTTCTTAAAAGAGATACAGCAAGCCTTAACTATTCATTACAACTGGCAAAGAAACGTAACAAACTACTTCAGGACGAACTTAAGGCATCGCAAGAAAAAGCTAGTGCCAGCGGACTTAAGCGAGTAGAAATACAAAAGCAACTTGATACACAATCTGCACAATTAAAAGAAATGGAACTCAAATTGGTAAAAAGCCAACAAAACATTTCGGAGATATCTGCAGCATTTATTGAACTGCGTAAAGAGATGCTGAAAGCAAAAAGTAACAATAAACCAATTGACCCAAACAAGAGCAAACAAGTTGATAAGGTCGCTAAATTATTGGGACATTATTGATTTAAACCTTCACTAATTCTGCGGAGCGTTTCATGTGCTCCGCAGAAAATTAGTTCATTCCATAAGAAGTCAATCATTTGAAGAATATTTGGTACATCCGCTGCTATATAATCTCCTACTGCAACAATATGCACATCGAACAAATTCCTCTAATTGCTCCTTAAATAAGATATACCCCCCCTCAATATATCATTGGGTAGAGTGTATTGTCTTTCCCGCTATTAGAAATACATATAACTCAATACTGTGATCGTAATGATCATATACATTACAGTCAGAGGAAAGCCAATTTTAAAGAAATCCTTGAAGTTATAACCACCTGGTCCATAAACCATCAGATTTGTTTGGTAGCCAATCGGTGTTATGAAATTAGCTGCTGCGGCAAAAGAAACTGTCAAAACAAACGGCATTGGATCAAGAGGTAAGTTTTTAGCAGCTGTAATTGCAATAGGAAACATGATTGCTACCGCTGCTTTATTGGTAATATAAGCTGCCAAAACCGATGTAATTAGATATATCCCTACCAATAATGACACTCGACCAAAAGGCAAGAATACACGGATCACTGAATTGGCAATCATATCTGCAACACCTGTCTTTATCATTGCTGTACCCAATGCTATCGATAAGGCGATAATCACCCCTAAATTATAGTCAATACTTTTAGGCAAATCTTTTGACGATACAACTTTCAGAATGTTAATCATTGCCAAAACAATAAGCAAACCTAAAAACAAAGGTACCAACTTAACAGCTGCAAGAAATATGGCTAAAAGTGTACCGCCAAATAGGACCCATATTTTATACTTTTCAGGCTTTCTTAATTCCTTCACTCTCGAGATAACATAGAAGTCTATTTCATTTTCAATGCTACTTGTGAAATTATCGCCTGCTAACAACAATAAGACATCACCTGCCTTAAGCTTGACGTCATCGATCCCCCCCTTGATTCTTTCGCCATTTCGGTGAATAGCCAATAATGCAGAATCATAATTTCCCCTGAAATAAATGTCTTTTACTTGCTTAGTAATAAGTGTGCTATTATGTGATATGACAATCTCAACAATTTGCGAACGTTTAAGCTTCGACATCATACCAACAGACGGGACCGTTAAGTCGGTGTTATTTGATAACAATCCGGCAATATTTGTATTATCGCCTGCAAAGCGCAAAACATCGCCCTCCCTTAAAACAAAATTTCCTTCTCTTATCTGAATAATTTCTTTTCCTCTGCAAATTTCTACAACCAACAGACCATAGTTACCTTTGAAATCAACATCTTTTACAACTTTACCAATCAATCCCGAATTACTTCGTATCTCTGCTTCCACCAGGTATCTACGATCTGAACCTTTAAAGTCTTCCAATGCTGTAGCGCGGCTTGGTAACAGTCTAAAACTAAAGAAATACAGGTACAGAAAACCAAGTACAAGCATTGGCAAACCAACCCACACAAAATCAAACATTTCCAGCGGAGTCATATTGGGTATAATGTCCTGATCAACCACCATACCACTTACAATCAAGTTTGTTGATGTACCAATTAAAGTAACACACCCCCCTAGAATTGCTGCATATGACAATGGAATCAGCAACTTTGATGAGGAAATATTGTTTCGCCTGCTCCACTGGTGTACATAGGGCATCATTACTGCAACCAATGGGGTATTATTCAAAAAAGCAGAAAAACCACCTACCCAAATCATCATTCGGGCCAAAAAGCCTTTATAAGATGATGAAGCTGGAAAAATGCGCGCAAAGAAAATTTCAATAACCGATGTTTGCCGGATAGCATCCCCCAATAACAGCAACATAATTATCACTGCAATTTGCTCATTGGCAAATCCTTCTAATATTTCAGCAGGTGTTAGTATTTTAAAAATACCAAGCACCATCACCGCTACAAAAAATGTAAATGCAGCCCCCATCCATTCGCGATAAAGGGATAAAAGGATAAAAGCAATTACAACAAAAACAACTATTACGTCTATGCCTGGCATCGATTAAGGGTCAAATAAATATGCTACTTTTGCCTTCCAATTGTGATTAGTGGCAGAGAAACAAAATTATAAATTAAAACTTAATTTGCTAATCCGCTCAATTATTAAGCTAAATAAAAATCAATGAACAGCCAGAGATTTAAAACAATCGAACTACTTTCTCCAGCAAAAGATTTAGAATGCGGATTAGCTGCCATTCATCACGGTGCCGATGCTGTTTATATTGGAGGCCCCGGCTTTGGAGCAAGGAAAAATGCAGGTAATGCATTAACTGACATTAAACATCTTATCGAATATGCCCATTTATTTGGTGTTAAGGTATATATTACTTTAAACACCCTGTTATTTGATCATGAAATAAAAGCTGCTAACAAATTGATTCACGATGTTTATAAAATCGGTGCCGATGCAGTTATTATCCAGGATATGGGGCTATTGGAAACAGAACTACCCCCAATTCCAATTCACGCAAGCACACAGACCGATAACCGAACAGTCGAAAAGGTAAAGTTTCTTGAAGACGTTGGTTTTGATCAAGTTGTACTAGCACGTGAATTATCTGTTGAGCAAATTAAGGAAATTCGCAATAACACGATCGTACCCCTGGAATATTTTATTCATGGTGCATTGTGTGTTTGTTACAGCGGACAGTGTTATATGAGTGCATCCATTAACAATCGTAGTGCTAACCGTGGCGAATGTGCCCAACCTTGCCGCTTAAAATACAATCTGAAAGATGGTAACGGAGATATTATCTACAAGAACAAGCACCTTTTGTCTTTAAAAGATCTGAACCTGTCATCTCATCTTGAAAACCTCATTGATGCAGGTACTTCTTCCTTCAAAATTGAGGGGCGATTAAAGGACAAGGATTATGTGGCAAACATCACGGCACATTATCGCTTGCTATTAGATGATATTATTGCCAAAAGAAACGACATTCAAAAAGCATCGTCTGGTTATTGTGTTAATGGCTTCAGCCCTCAAGCCAGCAAAAGTTTTAACAGGGGATTTACAAATTACTTTGTGAATGGCAGGATAAAAGGCATCTGGTCAATTAATTCACCAAAAAACATTGGCGAACCAATTGGAAAGATAAAAAAGTTGTCAAAAGATTATTTTACAATTGATACAAACACGACCATTGCTAATGGCGATGGCTTATCCTTTTTCACTAAAGGTAATACTCTCTCTGGATTAAAAGTCAATAAGGTTGAGGGCCAAAAGATTTATCCGAACCAATTGAAAGAACTTAAAACGGGAATGCAGCTTTATCGGAATTTTGACAAGCAATTTGCAGATCAGGTCAATAATAATAGCACAGTCCGTAAAATAAAGATTGACATTCGATTAAAGGAACTGAATGATGGTTTTCAATTATCGATGACGGATGAAGATCAAATTGTAACAACCATAACCGAGAGTTTGTCTCCTATTCCGGCTAATAATCCTGAACGTGCTTTATCGCAGATACAAAAACAGTTGGGTAAACTGGGTGCAACATCCTTTCATCCTGAGAATATACTTATTGAATTAAATCAGGATTGGTTTTTCCAGGCAAAGGATTTAAATGCGTTACGTAGAAAACTTGTAGATCATCATGTGCAGAACAGACTGGAGCATTTTAAAGCAAAAGAAAGAAAGCTCACTCCTAATGATAAACCTTTATCTAAAACTGAATTAAACTATACGGCCAACATCATCAACGAAAAGGCTCGATTGTTTTACAAACGCCATGGAATAACAAAAGCTGACTGGGGTTTCGAAAAGCACTCAAACATTAAAGGCGCTGAACTGATGCGCACCAAACACTGCCTGTTATATATGAATAATCAATGTTTAAAGGAGCACCCGGAAGCAAGGAAACTTCTGCCGTTGACCTTATTTAATAACAAAGACAGTTACCATCTTGAATTTGACTGCAGAAATTGTGAAATGATTATTAAACGTTTGTAGCAAAAAACAATATATCAGGCAGTCTGCAACAATTTCTATCACAGTGCAAGTCTGTTGGGCTTGCCCCAATCGTATCCTGCCGGAGTTATGGACCTGTTGAGGCTCCCATTATCGCTTCCGGCTATGATACAGGTGTCTTTGGGTGCGCACGATCGGCTCCTGCTGCAGTACAACTACGTTGTGCCAGCCACGATCGATTGGTGCTGCAGTACAGGCTCATTTCAGGCAGCTATTCCCCCCTTCTATTATGGCAGACAGCCATTGTGCCTGTCACGAGACACCTGTAGTGCTCTCAGCATCCTTGTGTGGCACCCGCAAGATACCTGCAGAGCGGCAGACATTGATGCCAGACACCCACAAGGCTCATATTTTACGGAAGGAGGCCATTACGGACGGGCAGAAAACATTTCTACAGCAGCAGAAAAGCATTTGGACAGCCAACTATGCCCCTCTACTGCAGCAGGAATGCATCATGGGCGAGCTACAACACTCTTTCACACATTCTTTTGAGCTTTTATAATGGCTTACTACCAATCCATACTTAGCTGAACACCTGCCTTAATCCATCTTCCTGGTTGAATAACATTACCCAGATCGTAATAATCTTTATCAAATACATTGGTAGCATCAACAAACACTTTGTATTTATTGGCCGTCCATTGTAAACGTAAATCAGTTAGCCAGAAAGGTGCATATTCGGTTGGCACCTCTTCATACGAACCATCAACAAAAGCAATATATTCTCCTTCCCTATCCTGGTATATGGTATTAATTGACAAACCTAATTTGCTATATAACTTTATGTATAAGCTGATATTTAGTTTGTGCTTCAAGTAATCTTCAACATATGCAGATTCGTAGCCACCAGGCATGGTTTTGTCCTGGCTAATGTGCGCATATCCCAATTCAAGGTTCTGCAAGGGCGTTTGTCCAATTAATTCAACTAAATTAAACAGACCTTGCGCCTGAAAACCCACTGATTCAACATCGGATAAATTACGTGTTGAATATTCAACATCACCAGGTAGTCGTCCCCAATCGATCAAGTTTTCACCCAATCGGTAATAAACGCTTGTTTGCCCCCTGAACCAATTATTTACTACTTTCAAACCCATTTCATAAGTAATGGCTTCTTCAGGCTTCAAATTCGGATTTCCAATATTGCTAGGTCCGTCGTAAAACAAATCTGTAAAAGTTGGCATACGAAGAGTTTTATTGGCACTGGCAAATATCTTTATCTCATTTGTAGCCCAATAACTCACATCAATTCCTGGAAAAAAATCAACTCCAAAATCTAAACTCGTATTGTAATTCATCAACACGCCTGCCGACATTGAAAAACGATTATTAGAATATACATGTTCCAGAAAGGTAGAAACATTGGTTCGCTGGTATGATTTGGTAAATTGAGTGTCTTCACCAGGCACATCAATTGGTTGATCCATTTCAAAACCAAGAACATTACTCCACACATTCTCGCTACGTACTTCTCCTCCCAACGATGTTTTACCAATAGCCCAAGGAATAACGGCATTAAAGTTTCCACCAAATACATCGGTCAAATGATAATTATGAGATGTATACCACGATGCCGGATTATCTCGAAATAACTCAAAGCGATCCTGGTGACGGCGCCAATATACAGCTGGTGATATTTTTACTCTATCACCAGAAGTCAGTTTAACGGAGGCAAAAGTAGTTTTATTCTGCTCAAATTGATTAGGGTATTTTGGTGTATAAAAAGCATTGGCTCCAAAGGCCTTATTGTTATGCCCAATCTGAAAATTAAGCTTCTCCTGTCCAAAGTCTAAATTTCCCTGGTAAAAGATACTATGATTTTTAAAGTCGGTATTGTCAATGTAGCCATCACTTGAAGCTTTATTAGCCGCAATATAATTCTTCAATATGCCAGTCTTAACTGTTGCATTAGCAGAGACATTATACAATCCATGCTGACCACCCAATAAATTTACAGTGAGGTTATCTTTAGTTTTTGTTCCGGTAACAAAGTTGATTGCTCCGCTAAATGCCCCAGGTCCATAAACACGTGCTCCTGGCCCTTCCAGAATCTCTACCCGTTCGATACTTTGTATATCAACCGGCAGATTTAAGCTCAAATGTCCTGTTTGCGGATCAGTAACATTAACTCCATTAAACAAGATCATTACCTGATCAAAGGAACCTCCACGTATACTCACATCTGCCTGTATGCCTAATGGTCCGCGCTGGCGAACATCAACATTCAAAGCATATTTTAATAAATCCTGAACACTATAAACCGGCAGCTCCTCTATTTCCTTTCGTTGAATCACGTGCAGAACACGCCCTACCTCTGAATAGACTGAAGTTGTCCTGCGCGCCGACACCTCGACTTCTTCAAGGTTGATTTTTTTGTTGACTGATGCAGTATCAACCTGAGCAAATGTCTGTTGATATCCAAAAACACTTAAATAGATTGCGGCTAGTGTGCCTATTCTTACAGTTTGCTTTATACTATTAAAAACAGCATAACTTGCTCCATTCCAATATTTAAAACAATAGTTGTTTCTTTTAAATAAATTGATTGTCTTCATAAGTAATGATTAAAATAAGCCGCAAAGATAAAAGAATAAATCATCCGTAAATACCTGATTTTATCTATTAAAATACAATCCGATTTCTCATATTTTCAAAGCAAGCCTATTTTGTGTATTTTAGCCACTGCATTTTTTAGGCTCAATGGTTACATAATTGAAGCTTAAATGTAGAATGAAACGTTCTGGATTAAATGTAAAACTGTAACATGAAAAATAAATTAATATATACTTTTAGTATTCTCTTTATAACCTTTAACCTAATAACTAAAGCGCAGGTCAATTTTGAAACAATGAGCAGTTCTTTAACCGAAACTGGTCGTAGTCAAACCATTAAATACCAATTTGACGCTCAAAAGATCAAAGACTTGAAAATTATAAATCAACATGGATATGTCAATATTTCATCATGGAATAAGGAATCCATTGAAATTGAAATTATTACCAGAGTTGAAACCAGGAGCGAAACTTTTGCAGAAGAAGTTTTCGATTTAATTTCATTCGATAATCGAACTTACTCTAACACACTTAGTTTCAAAACCGAATTTTCTGAGGATTTCTTCTCTAATTACCCGTTTAGTATTAATTATACTATCAAAATCCCATCCAGACTTAACTTAAATATCGACAACTCAATTGGAAACTTAAAAGTCGATAGTATTCAAGGTATGGTAAAATTAGCTCATAAATATGGACAATTAGAGCTAAAGAATCTGGCTATTAACAAAGAACACAAATTTGACTTATCATTTGTTGAAGGTGAAGTTAGCTCGTTTGGAAAGGCTAAAATTAACTTATCAAATTGCACCTTGAATTTTAATAAGGGCGAACACCTATCTGGTAAAACCCAATATTGCATGGCTAGTATTGTCGATATACAATCAGTTAATATCGAAACGTTCACTGATCGCCTAACGATAACAAACTCAGACAGCATTGAAATTAAAGGCTCACAATTCATTGGAAAGATCAATAATGTTAATTCGCACTTATTCTGCGAATTAGAAAGGGGTCAGTTGATGATAAGTGCATCTGAAACAATTAAGGATATAACCATCTCTAACAATTATGTGAATACATCACTAAACATGCCTCGCGAAACTTCCTATCAGATAAATGGTGAAGTTACCAGGGGTAATTTTATTCACCCCTCTTCCGATCAATTAACATTAATAAGAGAAGATGAAAAAGTGAATTTTTCTGGTTCTATTGGTAATAATATCAATCCCCAGGCTAACCTGATCTTGTTCAATAAAGACGCATCCATCACAATAAAAACTAACTAATATATGTCAACGCCTGATCGTTTATTTAAGCTAAGAAGCCATATGGCTACCTTAGGAGTAGATGCTTGTATTATCACAAGTGCAGATCCTCATCTAAGTGAATACCCTGCCTCACACTGGAAATTCAGGGAGTGGATTTCAGGATTCTCGGGCTCTGCCGGAACTATTGTTGTAACCAACGAAGAAGCAGGTTTGTGGACGGACTCAAGGTACTTTTTACAAGCAGAGCAGCAACTAATTGATTCAGGCATTGATCTGTTTAAACAGGGCGAAGTGAATGTTCCTGATTATAAAGAATGGTTATCTGAAGTGTTAAATCCCGGAGCAGTTGTTGGAGTCAATGGCAAAACCATGACTGTGAATGAATATCGACAACTTGCAAAAAGCCTTAAAAAAGCTGATATCAGGTTAGATTCTAAGTTATTTATTGAAGATGATATCTGGGAGGGTCGCCCAATAATTCCTGACGATGGTATTTTTGAGCTAGGAACAGAATACTGTGGACTTTCACGAACTGAGAAGATTAGCATTATTCGTGAAAAAATGAAACAGGATGGTGCAACACATTATATTGTAACTACTCTTGATGAAGTAGCATGGTTGCTTAATTTCAGAGGGAAAGATGTAAAGTTTAATCCGGTTTTCCATGCGTATCTGGTAATCTCACAAAACCAGGTTAATTTATTTATCGACCCTCATAAACTTACATCAAATATAGGCCGACAATTATCTAAAGAAGATGTTAAGATCTTTATCTATGACGATTTTTATAACTTCATCAAAGATATTCCTCCGTTATCAACTGTTTTAATTGACCCAGCGCGTACTAACAGCATCGTATATAGCTTTATTCCACAACAAAGCACTAAGGTTGAAAAGATTAGCATTATAACCAATCTTAAAGCACAAAAAAACAGAACTGAAATTGAGAACTTCAGAAAAGCCATGGTGAAAGATGGAGTTGCTATGGTTAAGTTTCTTTATTGGTTAGACAAATCAATTAAAAATGAGGAAATTACCGAATATTCAGCAGCTCGAAAATTAAGTAGTTTCAGAGCCGAGCAAGAAAACTACCATGGTGATTCATTTAATACAATTAGTGGTTATGCAGGAAACGGAGCCATTGTTCATTATGCTGTTAAAGAAGAAACTGCCTCAAAACTGGAACCTAAAGGGTTGTATCTGATAGATTCTGGAGGACAGTACTCTGAAAGTACTACTGATATTACCAGAACGATTGCTCTTGGTCCTCTAACAGAAGAAGAGAAAACAGATTTCACATTGGTATTAAAAGGAAATATTGGTCTGGATATGGCAGTATTCCCTGTTGGAACAAGAGGCGTTCATCTGGATATTTTGGCGCGACAGGCAATGTGGCAACATGGCATTAATTATGGTCATGGTACGGGGCATGGAATTGGGCATTTCCTTTGTGTACACGAAGGACCGCAAAGTATACGCCCCCAAGATAACGGAGTTGAGATTTTAGAAGGTATGATATCTTCAAACGAACCCGGTATATATAAGCCAGATAAACACGGTATACGCCTTGAGAACCTCATACTAACAATCAAAGATCAGGAAACTGAGTTTGGTTCATTTATGAAATTCGAGACCTTGACACTTTGCCCTATTGATTTAAGAGCAGTTAATGTGTCAATGCTCAACCAGGTTGAAATAGATTGGCTTAATCAATACCATCAGAAAGTATATAAATTACTATCACCGCTTCTTGAAGAGGATGAAAATGAGTGGTTAAAAATTTTCTGTAGGGAGATTTAGTTTATACAATGAAAATCCACGTAGTTAGCCTAACAATTCCATGGCCTCCTAATTATGGAGGTGCAATTGATATTTTTTATAAATTAAAATCACTACACAAACTTGGCGTTCAGATTCATCTACATTGTTATAAATATGATCGTGACGAAACAGAAGAACTTAAAAAATACTGTTATAAAGTAAGTTATTACGACAGAAGGTTAAAAATTATTGACACTCTTTCACTAACACCATTCATTGTAAAATCACGAGTAAATAAAAAGTTAGTAGATGAATTAAACAAAGACAACAACAAAATCCTGATTGAAGGAGTTCATGGATTCTCAATTTATAAATACGTTGATAATAACCGTATTTATATACGAACTCATAACGTAGAACAAGATTACTACTGGGCTCTTATGAAGGCTAGCAATTCCTACCATAAGAAATTCTACTATTGGACTGAGTTCTTAAAATTAAGAAACTATGAAAATAAGCTAAAAAAAGCAAAAGGTGTTCTGTGCATCTCACCAAATGATTTGGCATTATTTGAGAAAATAAACAAAAATTCTGTTCTAATTTCTCCATTTCACGAACATGAATACATTAATTGCGATGCTGGCCTGGGAGAATATATTTTATTACATGGCAATCTGCAGGTTGAAGAAAACATCAAATCTATTAAATATCTTATTAATAATGTTCTAAACAAAATTGACCACAAGGTAATTATTGCCGGACGTCAACCTGATGAATCAATTATTAAACTTTGTGAGCATCACCAGCACATAATGCTTGTATCTAATCCGTCGCAAAATGAAATGATTCAACTTATTAAAGGCTCACAAATCATACTATTACACACATTTCAATCAACTGGAATTAAACTCAAATTAGTAAATTCTCTATACCTTGGCAGGCACGTTATTTGTAATAGTTTAATGGTTGACAATACTAATCTCAATCAACTTGTTTATATAGCAAACAATGACAGAATGTGGATTAATACAATCAACCAATTAATGACTAAGACTTTTACAAAGCAAAATGCAAATGATCGTCAAGTTGTATTAGAACAATTCTATAATAATAAGATTAATGCAAAAAGAATTATAAGTATTTTGCAAAAAACTAATTGAAATCAATTATTGAAAACAATGAAAACCCTTCTGATATTAATTGCTATAAGTCTTCTAACAATTAACTCATTTTCTCAAGGCTATAAAATCAATGTAAAAATTGATAATTACAGCGACTCCACTTTAATACTTGGCTATTATTTTAATAAAAAAATGCTGGTGAAGGATACCACTTACATTTCACCAAGTGGTAATTACGTTTTTGAAGGAAATGAAAAATTAGATGAAGGTTTATATATAGTCTACCTTGAAGATAAAACCTATTTTGACCTTTTAATTGGTACTGATCAGGACTTCACTGTTACTACTTCAAAGGATAATTTGCTACATGATATGAAAATTCAAGGGAACGAAGAAAGTGCAGATTTTCTGAATTATCAAAAGTACCTTGTTGACAAGCAAAAAGAAGCCGCACCTATACAGGAACAACTTAAGGCAAGTACCGATGAAAAGACAAAAAAAGCCCTTCAGGAAGATATTAAGAAACTATCGGTTGATGTAAAAAACAAATACACCAACATTGTTAACAAACATCAGGAAAGCTTTTTAGGCACCTTTCTCATGGCAACACAAGAAGTGGAAGTTCCTGAGATGACCGCACCGGTAAACTGTTCTAATCCTGACTCTGCCATCCAACGAATGCGCTACGATTATTATAAAGCACATTACTTTGAGAACTACAAAATGGATGATCCACGACTATTAAGAACTCCATTTTTTACTAATAAACTTGATAAATACTTTGAAAGTGTATTATTGCAAGTACCAGATACAATTATAAAGGAATCGCACCGTATTATAGCAATGGCCAATGGTAATTATGAAATGGAAAAATACCTAATTCAACACCTTTTTAACCGGGCTAATGAAAGCAAAATAATGGGCATGGATGCTGTTTTAGTAAATTTGGCAGAAACCTACTACTTAAGTGGTCACGCAGATTGGACTGATGAAGAGTTTTTAAAAAACTTAGAAGAGCGTGTTGTTAAAATTAAACCGAATTTATTAGGTAATACTGCACCAGACTTTAAAATGCAATCATACACCGATGAGTTTCACAAACTAAGCGAGATTCAAGCTGATATAACCATATTAGCATTTTGGGAACCTGAATGTGGGCATTGTGAAAAAGAGATCCCAAAATTGAACAATGAGGTTTGGAATGCATATAAGCAACATAGTATCAAAATTGTTGCTGTTTACACACAATGGGAAAAAGACCCATGGATCGAGTTCATCCATAATCATGATATTACTGAATGGATTCATCTCTATGACCCTTATAACTAAAGTCATTTCAGGAATCAA
>NZ_CEXQWX010000036.1:0-42333 GCF_982718395.1 Carboxylicivirga sp. | reverse complement strand
AATTCTTGGCAGTCGAAGACGAAGTGTATGAAACGATCCTCAACTTTGAATACCTTGATATGAAATCAAGAAAGAATCTATACAAATTCGTATCAATTTTTTATAAGGAGATAAAGAGGTCGGAAGCATTTGTTCGTATGCTGCAAAATAATTGCCTCGATAGATACTAAACTTTGCATTAACATACTTGTTTTAGGATTATGATGAAAAAGACAGTTAGTGTATTGGGATGTGGCTGGTTGGGGCTACCATTGGCTACTCATTTGACTCAAAATGGCTGGCAGGTAAAGGGTTCAACAACAAGTGATAGTAAATTGAAATTGTTAAAAGAGAAGGAGATTGATCCCTATTTAATTGATTTAACTAAAGAAGCGGATTTGCCTAAAGACTTCTTTGATTCGGATTACCAGGTTCTCAATATTCCTCCATCCAAGTTGATGCGCAAAACCGAATCATATCAACCTTTAATTGAATGTTTATCCGAAGTAATAAGTTCTAAAGTGGTTTTTATTAGTTCAACTTCAGTGTATAAAGAAAACAATGGTATTGTTAATGAGGATAATACTGATGCAATCATCAAGAGTGAAAATACTTTATTGGATATTGAACGAATGTTTCAAAAAGCAATCCCAGAGATAACAATCCTAAGATTTGGAGGATTGGTTGGAGGAGTAAGATATCCCAGTCGTTTTTTCACTCCCGATACACGCCTTGATGGTTATAATCAGCCGGTGAATTTGATTCATCTGGATGATTGTATACAAATAATTGATCGGATTTTGACAAAGGATATTTTTGGAGAGGTATTTAATGGAGTTGCGGATACCCATCCCGATAGAAAAACATTTTACACAAAAGCTGCCCGATTAAAAGGGCAGGAACCTCCCTCTTTTTCAGATAGGAGTTTGTCCTACAAAATTGTCAGTAATCAAAAGGTAAAAGACGTATTGGGAATAAAATTTATGCATCCTGATTTATTGTCGATGCTTGAAGATGTAGATTTGTGGAGTTAAAAATGACTTTTCGCATCAGTTTGGTAGTTTAACACCAATCTCCTATGTTTGCACAATAATCTGTGTCGTTTGGATGCAGATGTTTGAGTTTATTAAGAAGAGGGGAGAGACAGGCTCTGAGAACCTCTGGCAACCACCAATGGCAGGTGCCAAAACCTGATTCCTTATGGGAAGATGATGAATTTAAACAATTAAGTATGATGCAAAAATTTCACTTTCGAATGCCCGGCTGGGCATAAATTTTCTACCTCAAGCTTATAAAAGGCTGACAATCTTGTCAGAAAACTGTTTTTAATAAACGGTGTGACGCTATTATTATATCCATTACCACTTAAAAGCAAAAATTAACCACATGAAACGACCACGTAAATTTTAATTAAAAAGTTGCACGCAAGTGCATGATTAAAATTTACTTGAGAGTTCCATCTGACAAATGAAAATAAAATTTAAACAGATGAAAAAAGTAGTAGCCAAATTTGGAGGCTCCAATCTGAAAAAGAAGGAAGATATTCAGAAACTGGTTCGTGTAATAAAGACCTACAATCGTCCAATGGTGATTGTAGTTTCGGCATTTTATGGAATAACCAACCACTTAATTCAATCAATGGATGATGTTAAAGCGGATGAATCAAATATTGAGAAACTAGTCCGTTTCCTACGGGAGTTAAAAGAAGAGGCAATTCTTGAGAACTTTAGTGATGTTGAATGGCAGGAGAAGACCTTAAACGCTGTTCAGTCAAGAATTAAAGAGTTGAGCCGCTATCTCACAGGGATTCATTATATTGGTGATGTCCCTGAATTTGTTGAAGATGTGATATTAAGCTATGGAGAGCGTTTAAGTTCATTAGTGTTGACACACATATTACAGAGTCATGGTATTAATGCTGAAGAAGCATTACCTGAACAAATGCCATTGGTGACAGATGGTGAGTTTGGTAACGCAACCGTTAATTTCGATGTCTCGACGGACAATGTTAAGAAACGTTTGTCGAGAGATAAAATATATGTTGTTCCCGGATTTTATGGAGTGTCGGAACAGGGAAAAGTGACCTTATTAGGAAGAGGGGGCAGTGATTATTCAGCAGCAGCAATTGCGCGATGTCTGGAAGCGGAATCTTTGGATGTATGGAAGGATGTCAATGGCTTTATGAGTGCCGATCCGAAATTGGTTGAATCACCCAAACGTATTAAATATCTATCGTATGCAGAGGCTGCTGAGTTATCTTATTTTGGCGCAAGTATCCTGCATCCTCGTACTGTAGAGCCGCTGAAAGAAGTTGGTATTCCTATCCACATAGGTAACATTGATGCATTTGAAGGAAGTGTTGACCCACGAACTATAGTTCATGGAACCGAAACAGTAACTGAATGCATTATTAAAAGTGTTACTTACAGCGATGATTTTGGTATATTAAAACTACGCGGAGCAGGCGTTGGACTAAAAAAGGGAGTATTGGCAAAAGCGACCGTAGCACTTGACAAAGCAGGAATTAACATCAAGTCCGTAATAACATCTCAAATTGTAATTAACCTGTTACTTTCTGCAAAAGATATCAAACGAGCTTATAAAGTGGTAGAAGATCTGGAGCTTTCTGCTATTACTGAACTGATTGCCACAGAACAGATATCAACTATTGCAGTTGTTGGCGAAGGACTGCTTGACAGACCTGGAGTTGCAGGACGTTTATTTATGTCTTTGGCAAAGAAAAGCATCAACGTACAAATGATTGTATCAGGAGCTTCAGCAGTGGCCAGTTATTTTATGGTTGCTAAAGATGACCGGGATTTAGCTATTGAATCGATTCATAATGAATTCTTCAGTTGATAAAAAAAAGAATGGTCTATACACCGTTCGTATAGACCATTACTTTTCAATATAAATAAAACAACGCAACTTGTTATATCAGATTGGGTATGCTGGAATGATTCATCAGAATACCCAGTAGTTTGATTAATAATTGTAAGAGCTTTGGCCGTGCTCGTGAATGTCAAGGCCATCTCTTTCTTCCTGTTCTGATACACGAAGACCCATTGTTGCTTTCAGTGTTCTGAAAAGAATCAATCCAACACCAAAGGCCCAGGCTCCAATTGATAATACACCGAGGGCTTGTACTCCGAGAAGAGAAAAACCACCACCATAGAAAACACCACCGTCTGTTGCAAATAATCCAACCAGTAAAGTACCTACTGCACCACAAACTCCGTGAACAGAAATAGCGCCTACAGGATCATCTACTTTTAGTTTTTTATCGATGAATTCAACGGAGAAGACAACAACTAATCCGGCAATGGCACCAATGGCAACAGCTCCTGCAGGTGTTACAATATCGCATCCGGCTGTAATTCCAACAAGTCCGGCTAACGCACCGTTTAAAGTCATTGATAAGTCTGGTTTTTTATAACGGAACCAGGTGACAAACATGGTTACAACTGCACCTGCGGCAGCAGCCAGGTTGGTAGTAATAACAATTAATGCAACTGCATTGGCATTATCTCCACTGATGGCTAATTGCGAACCCGGATTAAAACCGAACCATCCAAGCCATAGAATAAATACACCCAATGCTCCCAATACCATGTTGTGACCTGGGATAGCATTTGCCTGACCATTGTATTTACCAATTCGAGGACCAATTGTCCATGCACCAGCTAAAGCAGCCCATCCACCAACAGAATGAACAACTGTTGAACCTGCAAAGTCGTGAAAGCCCATACCGCTGAGCCAGCCACCGCCCCAAACCCAATGACCTGAGATAGGATAAATGACAACTGTAATAATTAACGAGAATAACAGGTATGTGCTAAACTTGGTACGCTCAGCCATTGCACCTGAAACGATAGTGGCAGCTGTTGCTGCAAACACCGTCTGGAAAAATAAGTTGTGAAGATCAGTACCATCATTATAAAAGAAGTCAAAAGCTCCCAAAAAAGCACCTTCACCTCCGTACATGATACTATAACCAATAATCCAGAACATCAATGAACCAATTGAAAAGTCCATGAAGTTCTTCATAATTATATTACCCACATTCTTTGCGCGTGTAAATCCCGCTTCCACCATGGCAAAGCCTGCCTGCATAAAAAATACTAAAATACCGGCCAGTAAGACCCATAATATATCTAAAGCACCATTTGCATCCATAATTCTGATTTTTTTGTAAGATTTCGATTCAATTATTTCTCATAAAGTGTTTCCGGCCCCGATTCACCAGTGCGAATACGATAGGTATCGGCCACATCGGAAATGAAGATTCTGCCATCTCCTATTTCACCAGTCTTGGCTGCATTAATAATGGCTTCAATAGTCTTGTCCATATTTTCATCACGAACAATTATTGAAAGAATACGTCTCTCAATGATGCTGGTATCATATAGTGTTCCACGATATAGGTGTCCTTCGCGAGCAACGCCGGTCCCTCTTACATCCCAGTAAGAGAAGAATGTAATATCTTGTTCTTCAAGTGCTTTTTTTACAGCTTCAAATCGAGATAATCGAATAATGGCTTCAATTTTCTTCATTGTCTTTGATGTTTGTTGTTAATATTTCTTTTCAGTAACCTTTGCAATAACATGCAGTTTGGTTACTCATAGGCTTCGTTTTAGTGAAAAATAAGAGTAGCCTGTGATGGCGATAAAGGTTTAAGTCAATAGGACATTACTTAATTATTGGTAGACTACTCTTATTTTCTTTTATAGATTTGGTTTGAGTGTGTTATTAAAATGAGACCCCGACAACGATGTCATAAAATTCACTGTTGGGATTGACGAATACCATCCCGAACATTGGAATAGAAAATGAATCAGTGATTTTGATCTCTTTTTCAGTACTAATGCCAATATTTACTATTTGAAAGTCTCCCTTCTCACCGCTGACTACATGCCAGCCGTCACCGCCTCCAATAAAGAAGCTGAAATTTTTTAAGGCATAACCGGCCTCAAAGTAAACGACTCCATTCTCCTCACCTGCACCTGCTCTTGAGTCGTTCAGTGCCATATTGCCCGCAAAACTGAAGTTCCCAATGTCGTAACCAGCGTTTAATTCAATAGCATGGCTTGATATTTCATCATCCAACTCAAACCAACTACTGCCCGGATAATAATAATCAGTAATTCCTAAGCTTAGTCCAAAGTCAAATGAATATGAAGCATATAAATCAGCTTCCTGAAAAGCATCGGCTCCGGAGGAAGAGCTTGAAAAAGCATAGCTTCCCCATGCTCCGATAGCGAACCCGCCATTTGAATATTCTATTGTTGGTTGAAATGCCGGCGAATTACCATAGTCAACTCCCCTGAAAACATACCTTGAAACAAGGTCAGCCGAAACATCAAAGCTTCCCTTTTTACTCTCTTGTGCATTTGTGGTGGTTAATGCCAAGCCTAATCCCAAAATCAAAAAAATCCTTTTCATCGAATAACGGTTAATAGTTAATATTTGCTCTTACATCTTGTTGATTGGGGGGGTCGACCTTAAAAAATGCATTTTATCAATTGGTACCCTCTGTTTTTTTATAGGTTGACGATACAAACATAGATAAAAAATAATTTAACCCCCAAATAAAATAGGGGTAAAGTTTAAAATGTGATGAAATTTAATATTTACACCCCATTTGAATAAGGGGTATTTTTGTGAAAAGTGAAAAAAATGAAAGTTATGGGTGGTCTCAATAAGGGGTGCAATTAAAATTACGTAGGATTGTAGTTAAGTGTCCAATAAAATAGTCCTACTCAGCTAATGTTGATGCATTAACCTGTCAAAAAGGAACGATGTGGGTGAAGGACTTTATTAATTCTAACCATTAATTGGGATAAGGGATTGAATAATGTGAAAAAGTGAAAAGCAAGATGATTAATTTGGTGTATGTATAAATATACCCCTAAGTAGTTGTGAAACAATTATTAATGAATAAATATGCATTCAATAGGAATAAATATGCGATAGTAAAAACATGTCAAAAGTCATAAAAAAGTACACCTTTCGTCATGATTACTTGGTATATATAATTGAAAATTCTATTTTTGCTTTCGAATTATAATGCAAAATACAAATAAGACTTTCAGATAGAAAGAAGATGTTGCAAGTAATTCATCCGATCCAGCAACGAGAATGAGAATCCTTACGAAGGGGGTAATATTAGATTTTTCTCTAAAACAAAACAGTATGACAAAACGATTTCCAAATCCTCAGGGGTTGTATGACCCTGCTAACGAACGTGACAATTGTGGGATAGGATTTGTAGCCAATATAAAGGGGCAACAGTCCAATGAGATAGTGATGAGAGGCTTGGAGGTGCTTACAAATATGACTCACCGTGGAGCCGAAAGTTCAGATAATAAATCCGGAGATGGTGCTGGTATTCTTATGCAGATACCTCATGAGTATTATACCACGTTTGGTTTTAATTTACCAATGGCTGGTAAATATGGTACGGGATTGGTGTTCTTACCTCAGGACGAGAAAGAGGCGGCTTTTTGTCAGCAAACGCTTGATAAGTTTTTTGTTACAGAAGGACTTGAGTTGATAGGTTACAGAGATGTGCCTGTTGATAGCGATGTGATTGGTGAGATAGCCAAAGGTACTGAACCGAAAATTATGCAGGTGTTTGTTAAGGGTAATTACGAACAGGATGCGCTTGAGCGTCGTTTGTATTTAGCACGTAAGCAAGCAGAAAACGCAATCAGAGAATCAGACTTGAAAGAGAAGGAAGCATTTTATCTTCCAAGTTTATCCTCTAAGATATTTATATATAAAGGTATGCTTACACCGGCACAGTTAGGTCAGTATTTTCTGGATCTTAAAGATAGCCGGGTGAAAAGTGCCATCTCGTTGGTGCACTCGCGTTTTAGTACCAATACATTCCCAACCTGGGATTTGGCACAGCCATTCCGTATTATGGCCCATAACGGGGAGATCAATACCATTAAAGGTAACCGTTTGTGGATGCAGGCAAGAGAGAGTCTCTTAGAATCAGATTTGTTTGGTGATGACTTAAAGAAATTATTCCCGGTTATCACACCTAATATGAGTGATTCGGCCTCTTTGGACAATGTATTGGAATTCTTGTTCCTAACAGGTCGTTCATTGCCACATGCCTTGAGTATGTTGGTTCCTGAATCGTGGAATAGTAAAAACCCGATACCAAAAAGTTTAAAGGCCTATTACGAGTATCACTCAACAATTATGGAGCCTTGGGATGGACCTGCATCAATTGTTTTCTCTGATGGACGTTATGTTGGAGGAACTCTTGATAGAAATGGTTTGCGTCCTTCACGTTATGTCATCACTAAGGATGATATGATTGTGATGGGTTCAGAGGTTGGATGTCAGGTTTTTCCTGCTGAAGAAATTAAAGAGAAAGGACGATTGAAGCCTGGTAAACTTCTCTTGGTAGATACCCAGTTAGGAGTAATAATTCCTGATGAAGAAATAAAATCACAACTGTCGAAGCGTCATCCATATGGCAACTGGTTGAATGAGAACCGTATTCGCATGCGCGAAATTGAAGTTCAGCAACGTGTGCCATCAGGATTGGGTGAAAAATACGATGCTTATTTAAAAGCCTTTGGTTACAACCGTGAGGATTTTGAGCAAATTATTGCGCCAATGGCCAAAACTGGTGGAGAGCCAATTGGTTCAATGGGCAATGATACGCCAATAGCGGTGTTATCTGACAAGCCTCAAAGGTTTTTCTCTTATTTCCGTCAGTTGTTTGCTCAGGTAACGAACCCGCCAATTGACCCGATTCGCGAAGGTTTGGTAATGGCATTAACTAATTATATTGGTTCTGTTTCTAAAAACCTGTTACGCGAAGAACCATCGCAGTGTCGTTCCATCAAGTTCGAGAGTCCTTTAATGACGAATACCGACCTTGGAAAGATTAAGGATTACATGCGTGAAGAATTTACGCACGTAAAGATTCCAATGATGTTTCCGGTTGATAAAGGTGGAGCTGGTTTAGAAGAAGCAATCGAAAATATCTGCAAGGCGGCTGAAAAAGCTGTAGATGATGGTATGAATTATATTATCCTGAGTGATCGTGATATAGATGAAAACCATGCACCTGTTCCTTCTTTACTGGCTGTTGCTGCAACGCATCACCACCTGATTAAGGCAAAAAAGCGTATGCAGGTTGGACTGGTTGTTGAAACCGGTGAAGCTCGTGAAGTGATGCACTTTGCCTTATTACTTGGTTTTGGTGCTAGTGTAATTAACCCTTATGTATGTTTTGCTGCCATCAATGAGATGGTGAAAGAAGGTAAAATTGATATGGATTATGCCTCTGCAAGGGAGAATTACATCAAAGCAGTGGATAAGGGCTTATTGAAAGTCTTATCAAAAATGGGTATTAGTACACTTCGTTCATACCATGGTGCTCAAATTTTTGAAGCCATCGGTGTGTCTGAGGATGTAGTGAATAAATATTTTATCGGAACACCAACTAAAATTGGTGGTGTTGGTTTGGAAGAAATTGCCAAAGAAAGTATTCTGGATCATAAAAAAGCCTTTAAGCCGGCTTTCCAAAGTAATCCATTTGATACAAAAGGTAGTTACTCGTACCGTAAATATGGTGAAAAACACGGTTGGAACCCCGAAACAATTGGATTGCTTCAATGGGCTACTTCAGAAGGAGATTATAATAAATATAAAGAATATAGTAGTCAGGTTAATAAGGATAACCAAACACCGTTGTTTATCCGTGGCTTGATGAAGCTTAAGAAACAGAAGCCAATTAATATCAGTGAGGTAGAGCCAGCTTCCGAAATTATGAAGCGTTTTGTTACCGGAGCGATGTCTTATGGTTCGATCTCGAAAGAAGCCCACGAGGCCATGGCCTTGGCGATGAATGCAGTTGGAGGCCGAAGCAATACCGGTGAAGGTGGTGAGGACGCTGAGCGTTTTAAGAGTCCGGCACGAAGCTCCATCAAGCAAATTGCTTCAGGGCGTTTTGGTGTAACCAATAATTACCTGACCAATGCAGATGAGCTGCAGATTAAAATAGCACAAGGAGCCAAGCCAGGTGAAGGTGGTCAGTTGCCAGGCTTTAAAGTAGATAAGATTATTGCGCGCCTGCGTAATTCAACGCCAGGTATTACTTTAATTTCACCACCGCCGCACCACGATATTTATTCGATTGAGGATTTGGCTCAGCTAATATATGATTTGAAGAGTACCAATCCTTCCGCACGTGTGAGTGTGAAGTTAGTATCGGAAAATGGAGTTGGTACAGTTGCTGCCGGTGTGGCTAAAGCACATGCCGATTTAATTGTAATCAGCGGTACTGAAGGTGGTACAGGTGCGAGCCCGACCAGCTCCATCAAGCATGCCGGATTACCGGTTGAGATTGGTTTATCTGAGACACAGCAGACACTAGTGATGAACAACCTTCGGGGGCGTGTGAAACTGCAAACAGATGGTCAGCTAAAGACAGGTCTCGATGTGATTAAAATGGCCTTATTAGGTGCTGAGGAATATGGTTTTGCTACTTCTGCATTGGTGACTCTTGGATGTGTGATGATGCGTAAGTGTCATTTGAATACGTGTCCGGCAGGTATAGCCACTCAAGACGAAGACTTAAGAAAGCGCTTTATAGGTAAATATAAATATGTGGTTAACTTCTTCAATTTTATCGCAGAGGAAGTACGTGAATATTTAGCTGAACTTGGATATAAATCATTGGATGAGATTATTGGTCGTACAGACCTGTTAGATCAAAATAAAGAAGTGGCCAATTGGAAGTCCACAGGTGTTGATTTGAGTCGCCTGTTATATTTCCCAAAAGAGGGTAAAAAATATCCGATTCGTAACACAACCGAGCAAGATCATAAGCTGGAAGAAGTGTTGGATCGTAGCCTGATCAAACAAGCGCAACCTGCGCTGATTAACCAGCAGAAAGTATGGATGGCCAGCGAGATAATTAACACAGACCGTACGGTAGGAGCTATGTTGTCGGGTGAAGTATCTAAGATATATGGCGAAGCTGGTTTACCGAAGAATACCATCAACTGTACCTTCCATGGTTCAGCGGGTCAGAGTTTCGGAGCTTTCTTAACAAAAGGTGTAAGTTTCCGCCTTGAAGGAGATGCTAACGATTACCTGGGCAAAGGTTTATCCGGTGGTAAAGTAATTGTTGTTCCACCATTGGGAACAACCTTTAAGCCGGAAGAAAATATCATTATTGGTAATACTGTGTTATACGGAGCAACCAGTGGATTCCTTTATGTCCGCGGAGTAGCAGGTGAACGTTTTGCAGTTCGTAACTCAGGAGCACATGCCGTTGTTGAGGGTGTAGGTGACCACTGTTGTGAATATATGACTGGAGGTCGGGTAGCTGTACTGGGGCCAACAGGTCGTAACTTCGCCGCTGGTATGAGTGGAGGTATTGCTTATGTACTGGACGAATCAGGTAACCTGGACTATTATTGCAACAAAGGACTGGTTGATTTAACACCAGTTGAAGATGCAGCAGATGTTCAGGAGCTTCAGTTCATGTTGAATAAGCACTTGTTGCATACTAATAGTAATAAGGCCCAGGAGATTTTGGTAAACTGGACTACCTATCTGCCGAAGTTTGTGAAAGTGATTCCGTTTGAATATAAGAAAGTGTTGCAGGAGCAGAAGATTAAAGAGTTGGAGCAAAAGCTTCGTGAAACAGAGGATGCACCACACCTTAGAGAGTAGGAATAACGAACATTGCGGGTCTGATGGTTATACCAGAAGACAGGCAGATATTATAGAGAAGAAAAAAATATTTGCCATTAGCTATAAGCCAAAAGCTAATGGCTTTAACAGAAAGAAAATCGGGGATTTAGGAGAATGAGTGAAAAAGGCTCAAAGGAGCCACCCCGGTTTCTTTAAAACTGAAGATTATGGCAGATCCAAAAGGTTTTATAAAATATGGGCGTAAAGAAGGAGGCTATCGCCCGGTGACTGAGCGTGTTGATGACTACGGTGAAGTAGAACAAACACTTAATGTTGCCGATCGTACCATCCAGGCGTCGCGTTGTATGGATTGCGGCATCCCGTTTTGTCACTGGGCATGTCCGGTCGGAAGTAAGATACCCGAATGGCAGGATGCTGTTTATAAAGGAGAGTGGAAGTTAGCCAGTGAAATATTACATTCAACCAATAGCTTCCCTGAATTTACAGGTCGTATTTGTCCGAATCCATGTGAGAAATCGTGTGTGTTGGCCATTCATGATGAGGCAGTAACCATTCGTGAAAATGAATGTTCGGTAGTTGAACGTGCCTTTAGTGAAGGGTATATTCAACCACGTGTTCCGGCACACCGAACAGGTAAAAAAGTAGCTGTAGTAGGTTCAGGTCCGGCAGGATTGTCGGTAGCTGATTTGCTGAATCAGGCAGGACATGAAGTAACTGTATTTGAAAAGGATGACGCCGTTGGCGGATTGTTACGTTATGGTATTCCTGATTTTAAACTGAATAAAAAGGTTATTGATCGTCGTATTATCATCTTCGAACAGGAAGGCATCATCTTTAAAACCAACGTAACCGTTGGTGAAGATGTAAAAGGTGAAGAGCTGATGAAAGAATACGATGCTGTGATCTTAACCATTGGAGCGATGAAGCCTCGTGACTTACCGGTTGAAGGTCGCGACTTACATGGAGTTCATTTTGCAATGGATTTTCTAAAGCAGCAGAATAAAATTAACCGGGGTGAAGTTTATACCAATGGTCAGCAAATATATGCCAAAGGTAAAAATGTATTAGTGATTGGTGGTGGAGATACAGGAAGCGACTGTGTAGGTACATCTAACCGTCAGAATGCAAAAAGTGTTACCCAGATAGAGATATTACCAAAGCCACCCGCCAAACGAGGAGCAGGTAACCCATGGCCTTACTGGCCCAATACCCTCAAAACTTCTACATCACACGCCGAAGGTTGTGAACGTAAGTGGAGTTTGAATACCAAGCGCTTTATTGGTGAAAAAGGTCAGTTAAAGCAAGTTGAGTTGGTTGAGGTTGAGTGGAACAAAGATGATAAGGGACAGTGGCAGATGACTGAGAAGCCAGAAACAACTTACATCATGGATGCTGAATTGGTTTTATTGTCGATGGGTTTTGTAAGCCCTGTGCATGAAGGCCTCGTAAACGAATTTGGTTTAGATCTGGACGCCCGTGGTAATATTAAAGTTGGTGATAACTATCAAACCAGCAAAGATAATGTGTTTGCGGCCGGAGATGCGGCCAGCGGAGCCAGTTTAGTTGTGACGGCCATAGCTAAAGGTCGCGAAGCGGCTAAAAATGTACATGAGTTCTTAATGGAAGATTAAAAACTATTATTTCAGCAGATGCTGAGTAAATAGGGTTGTTATAGATGAGAGTCATTCCGGTTGGAGTGACTTTTTTCTTTTGGGGCAAATACGGATCGCATCTTTATAACCGTAATGCAAATAAAGATGCGATCCGTAACAGAATGCTTTACCTTTTCCAAAGTTCCAAAACTTTGGAAAAGGTAATGTCTGTGTAGTCAGAGATTTGAATGCTTGTGGGTCTCTTTGAGCTTGCCCGGTGCACTGAGCACAATAGTTGGTTATTCTTTGAGTCACAGATTACAAATCTGAGATAACATTAGCAATGCCAAATTCTTTTCAATTTAACCGCTGATCTCAGAAAGAGTATTCAATTAGAATATTTTCGGGGGATTGAATTTTGTGTAATAACACACTTTCCGTTTTTACTGGAAAATACAAAACCTATCATGGTAGAGTTAAATCCAACTTAATTTGGAATTTCTATGGATTGCATCTTTAATATCCATAATGCAAATAAAGATGCATTCCATAACAGAATCTTTTATTTTTTTCCAAAGTTCTTTTGTATAAAGAGGCTTTCCCCCTTGGCGAAGGGGGCTACAAAAAGATTATTCAATAAGAGTGTTTTCGGGGGGATTGAATTTAAAAGAAAGGGCTGTCCTTAACCTCATAAAAGAACAGCCCCCACCTCATTTTCACAAAATGATGAACGAATCAAACTAATCAATCGTTAATTTCTTCTGACTCCTGGCGAGTCCTGCGTGCCTTCGCACTGGATGTAACACTTGTAATAACTTCGTTAATCGTTCCAATGGTATCATCTAATTCTACATTCGAATTAAATGATGCCTGGCTATCCATATAATTCAAAGTTGATTGTAGATCATTATATACTTTCTTGCGAGTTGATACAATAGTAGGTTTCTCTACGGCATCCAATTCTTCGCGTTGTACACTTATGGTTTGATATTCTTGCTGGCTTTGTATGAGTTGTGAAAGCCATTCTCCCGCGCCTGCTTTAGTTACATGCGTTGTTGCTGGCTCTTTCTGTAATTCACCAAATAATGAATTAAGGCTTGCTGATTGAGCCGTATTACCTTTGCGATGCAGCGACCAGCCATGACGACGGATGACCTCCAAAATAAAGTCGGCTGCGGCTTTTATCTCTTCATCCCAGTGATAGCTCATGGCTTCATTATAAGTTCTAAAACCAATAAATAGACCATCACGTTTTTGATCCAATTGGCCAGAGCGGACTGTTAAAGGATTAGTCTTTTGGTGATGGATTGCCTCATTGAAAGCTGAAAAATGTTGTTTGATTCGCGTAAGAATAGCAGTTTTAAAATTCTCTTCGAGCGAAGAGTTTTCAATTACCTCGATTATACGTTGACAGAGTGTGTAAAACTCTTCTGAGCTTAATAGCTGATACAAGATTGGTTTAATCATAGTGAAAGGTTAATTAATTTAGTTCACTGAAAATATATAAAATGAAACAAACAAAAAAATTGCTCTTCATCACTTAATCATAATAAATGAGTGTTTAATACTGTAAAGTATAACGTTTGTCTATTAAATACGGACTTTTGTCAATAATTATCAATTTTGTTTTCTGATAATAAGGCGTATGATTCACATGATTCAAGTTTGTGAAGCGTTTTTCTTATGGCATAATAATATTCCTAATAAATGTGGAGCCTCGATATGCTCCCATAATAGCACTCCGCCAAAGTGTGTAGTTGTATTATGCCTATATAGTGTCATTCCGCAGATTTGAGTAGTCAAATTATGCCACCATAATGACGCTCCGCAGAAGTGTGCAGCCAAATTATACCCTCATAATGATGCTCCCCAAAAGTGCGCGGTCAAATTATGCCCCTATAATATTATTACGCAGATATGTAAAGCCAAATTATGATTCCATAATGACACTCCGCCAAAGTGTGGAGTTAAATTGTGACCCTAAAATAATGCTCCGCCAAAGTGTGTAATCGTATTAAATCCACATAATTTAATTCCACAGAAATGTGTAGTCGAGGTATTGGACAATAATGGCACATCGTTGAATATCTTATGACAGATGTAGTTGCATTATGTCAATATTTCATTGAAATCATACTCGTTTTCCGGCTAAATAGATTTAATGTCTGATGGCAGGATGACCTGATGCTGTAATTCTGAATCATTGTACAAGTATAATCTCGGTATTACCCTGTTTTTTTATTAAGTATAAAAAATACGTGTAACCTTCCACTTCGTTGTCCCATATACAGGAAAGAAATTAGGTGGGTGTTCACCTGAAAGAAAATTGACGGATGAAGTATTTAGAATTAGTAGTAGTGTTGGTAATTGCTTCTATATCATTTGTATCGTGTACTAACGATGAGGCAGGTGATATGTATAGCAATCGTGGGGTTGAAGCAGATAAGGCGATTCTAAACTTAAGCATGCAAAAGGTTGATGAGGAAATTTTGCAATTAGGGCAAACCGATTTTGCACAAATCAGTCATTCTATGAGTCAGCAATTGAATGGACAAGTATTAGAAGGTAATGGCCGCTTTGTTGAAAAGGTTATTAAGGTAGGTGAATTAATGTATCAGGCCGAATGCTCAGATTGTTGCTTCGAAGAGCTGATAGACTTATCCTTTGCCAGTTCTTATTATTGTCAGCCTTTGTTAGATGAGGGTTATGGTGTTTGGAACTGGGATCAGGAAACGGGTATGTTTTTAAAGGATGAAGAACATGATTCAGAATACATCTTTAGATTTCCGGTTGAAAGGGATGCGACGGCAGATACCGCCGTGTTAGTGATTTATGATATTGTTGTATACGATGGTCAGTTTCCGGATAAGGGCAATGACCTGGAAGATGGGACAAAAGTTGAAAAGATCATCGAAAAGTTGAATTTTAATTTAAAATGGGGCGATCAGCTGGCGCTTTCCGGTAACATACAGGCAAATTTTTCTGAAGCCGGATATTATGAAGACTTGGCATTAACCTTTAATCCGCAGCCATATAATCTTAGTTACGATCTTGGAAAAAGTGAATCTATAGGATATTGGTTCTCCTCTTTTGGTCGTGATTCGTATGCAATTATTGATGAAATCATGGAGCTGGAAATTGATGAAAGCCAGGTGGATATGCCTGTAAGTAGTGTGGTGAATGAGTCCTTTATTCATGATATTGTTATTGAAACCAGAACACTCACAGGCTACCTATATAATGAATTGCTAAAGCTGGATGCTTTGGATGAAGGTTCTGAACAGTATGCCCGGGATTATGCTGCGGCCTTAAATTCGCATGCACTGATGACGGTTAAATATGCGGATGACAGGAGTATTATTGCAGAAGTTGAAGCAGTGCCCAAGAGGGATGATGAAGAGAATACCTGGTGGGTTGACCTGGAATTGGAGTTTAATGATGGATCGCGGGTAAGTTGCGATGAGTATTTTACTAACTTCCTGACAGAATTTAAAGTTAACCTTGAAGAATTAGTAAATCAATTTGAAAATAAGTTTGGTATTTGACTCTTGATGCCTGATTATATAATCTGATAAAGTAAAGAAGGTGCAGTAATTGCACCTTTTTTATTCTTCCTTCTCACCTGTTGACTATAAGCAGTGTGTAAATGTCAGCGTGTGAGTACAAAAGCAACCCAACTCCCTTTTCTTTTCCCGCTGATTCCTACAGATTTTCATTCACCTAAATGAATGAAACTAATTTCAGCGAAAATCTGCGCTATCTGCAGGCAGCAAAATTCCACTTACGGAATTAATGGATATCTTAAAACTCGTAATCAACGCAGGATCTTGACTCCAATACTTCTCTGATAATTTTTCCCACAGCTAAATGTTCAGGGTGTTTGGCATATGCTTCAAGTCCCTCCATACTCTCAAAGGTGGTTGTTAAAGCAATATCAAAGTCTTCATTAACGTTGCAGTTAAGACCAACTTTAATCGATATTAAAGATTCAACCGTATTACTCAAGGCCAATAATCCATTTTTTATCTCCAGAAGTTTTGTTTCTTTTTCTTCCTTATTTTCAAAGCTTTTTAACTTAAACAGAACAATGTGCTTAATCATTACCAAATTATTTCCTTATTTTAGACATAAAATTTTAGCAAAATTAATAAAATGCTCATAATAGGAATTGCAGGAGGAACAGGTTCGGGTAAAACCACGGTTGTAAGAAAGATAATCGAACAATTGCCACACGGAGAGGTGGCTGTGTTGCCTCAGGACTCATATTATAAAGATAGCAGACATTTGCCTTTGGAAGAGAGACAAAAAATAAACTTTGACCATCCTAATGCCATTGAATGGGAGTTGTTGACCCGTCATATTGAGCAGTTAAAAGCGGGAGAATCGGTTCGAATGCCACAATACTCATACCTTACCTGCACCCGCTCAGAAGAAACGGTTGAGATTATACCACGTGATGTTGTTATTATTGAGGGGATCTTAATATTAGGGCATCCACAGCTTCGTAGTCTGATGGATTTAAGGGTATTTGTCCATGCCGATGCTGATGATCGCTTATCAAGGGTTATACAACGGGATATTCAGGAGAGAGGGAGAACAGTTGAGAAAGTGTTGGAACGTTACAACGAAACGGTCAAGCCAAGTCATCTTCAATTTATAGAACCCACAAAGCGTTATGCTGATCTGATTGTACCACAGGGAGGTAATAATAAAATTGCTATTAATATTCTTACCCATTTTATCGAACGGAATTTGACCAGCCTAAATTAACCGCTATGCTTGATAATATTAAGGTAGAAGATATTTTGTTTCTTGATGTAGAAACTGTACCGCAAGAATCATGTTTCGATAATGTTAGTCCTGAAATTCAGTCCTTATGGGAGAAGAAGTCGGAGTACTTCAGGAAAGAAGAACAGACACCGGCAGATGTATATGGAAGGGCTGGTATTTATGCCGAATTTGGTAAGATTGTTTGTATTTCTGTTGGTATTATTTCAGCGAGAGGCGGACGAAGAATATTCAGACTTAAGTCCTTTGCAGGTGATAATGAAAAGGTATTACTCGAAGATTTTGGTCAGATGCTGAATCATTTTGCCCGTGATGTTCATAAAAACATATGCGGGCATAATGCTAAAGAATTCGACTTTCCATTTATTGCCCGTCGTATGTTGATAAATGGCGTGAAGCTGCCACTTATATTAGATGTGGCTGGCAAAAAACCTTGGGAAGTGAAGTTTCTGGATACAATGGATATGTGGAAGTTCGGTGACTATAAGCACTACACATCTCTTAACTTGTTAACGACTATTTTTAATATTCCGTCACCTAAAGACGATATTGACGGTAGCCAGGTGGCATCTGTTTTTTATGAAGAAAGAGACATTGAACGGATAGCGCGTTATTGTGAGAAAGATGTTTTGGCCACAGCCCAGTTATTTCTTCGTTTTAAGGGAGAAGAGTTGATAGATGAAGATGCGGTAGAATATGCGTAAAGTGTTGTTGATTTGCAGAATTGTTAATTTGTTGAACTGTAAATGGTTGTCAAGTCTCTTCATGCTGGCGCAGATTTGTAATCTGTGCTTATATTGACAAGAATGGTAATTCCCAAATATGCCAAAAAAATCAATCCAATAGAAAGTATGCCAATGTCTTGATCAAAAGCTCAGGTTGTTCGGCATGCAACCAGTGTCCTGCATTAGGGATACTTACTAATTCAGCATTCTTAAAGAACTTTCGAATGATAAGAGAATCCTCATCTATAATATAGCCCGAGTTCTCACCGCGAATAAAAATGGCTGGCAAGGTTGATCGATTCGTTTCAGGATTTAACATTGAGAAACCATCCATGACCAGTTCAAGCGTACTTTTTATGACTTCCAGATTCAGTCGCCAGCGGTAAGAGCCATTTTTTTGCCGTTCGACATTTTTAAGTAAAAATTGCCTTAGTTTATCATCAGGTAAGTTCTTCTCCAATTGTCTGTCAATATCTTGCCGGCTGGTAACTTTTTCAAACTGCACATTCAACATGGTGTTGATAATCAATTGATGATTGTTTGTAATCTGTGCATAGTTACTAAACGATGCATAAGATTTTGGAGCAATATCCAGAACAACCAGTTTGTTAATGCGCTTGGGATGTTCAAGGGCAAAGCGCATCGCCGTTTTACCCCCCATCGAATGTCCAACCAGATGTGCCCGGTCAATGCCTTGTTTGTTTAAGAATTCTAAAAGGTCTTTTGACATGCTTTCAAAATCGTGAACATTGCTGTGTGGCGACTGTCCATGATTGCGCTGATCGATCAGATAGATATGATAATCTTTTTCCAATTGACGCGCAATAGAAACCCAGTTATCCGAAGCACCATATAAGCCGTGCAGGATAATTAAGGCGGGACCATCGTTCCCATATTCACGATGAAAGAGTTGCATTTGATATTATTTAATCAGTTGCTGCTGATATATTTGTATTGTTTTTTCTAATCCAATGTATAAGGCATCACTAATTAAAGCATGTCCGATCGAAACTTCTTTTAAAAATGGGATTCGTTCGTTAAAGTATTTAAGGTTATCCAGGTTCAGATCATGACCGGCATTAATTTTTAAACCAATTTTATTGGCAAGGTTAGCCGCTTCAACAAATGGAGCTATGGCTTCCTCCCGATCTTTCGCAAAATTACTTGCATATGGTTCGGTATATAACTCAATGCGATCGGTGTTTGTTTTTACCGCTCCTTCAATATTTTTTAAGTCAGTATCAATAAATATAGATGTGCGAACACCTGCTTCACTAAAACGACCGATAACATCCTGAAGAAAGGTGAGATTATTAACCGTATCCCAACCTGCATTCGAAGTAAGCGCTTCAGGTGGATCGGGTACTAAGGTTACCTGATGTGGCTTCACAGCCAATACTAAATCAATAAACTCTTTTGAAGGATAGCCTTCGATATTAAATTCTGTTTTAATCACAGGACGGATATCATGTACATCTTTATAGCGTATATGTCTTTCGTCTGGTCGAGGATGCACTGTTACACCATCTCCGCCAAATTCCTGCACATCAATGGCTGCTTTTAATACATTAGGAGTATCTCCGCCTCTTGAATTTCGAAGCGTGGCAACCTTATTTATGTTAACACTAAGTTTTGTCATTTTTGATTAATTGATGAACACCCAATTATGAGTGATTAAATACAAAATAAACTATCCCTTATTTTTGTTTGTTATAATGTTTGACAGTAATTTTAATACTCAAACAATTACATTGACAAAGGGTTTTTATTGTCGCGCAAAATTATAAAGTATTTCCAAAAGTAATCTATGTTGGCAAAAGAATTAATATCAGAAGTGGTACCTACCTTAAAAACATCAGACACTGGTTTAGATGCGCTGAACTGGATGGAGGTGTTTCGGGTGTCACATTTGCCAATAGTCAACAATCAGTCGTTTTTAGGTTTGATCAGCGATGTGGATATCTATGATTTAAATAAAGCCGAAGAGGCTTTAGGTAACCATTCCTTGTCATTTTCAAGGCCATTCGTTTTTTCGCATCAGCATATTTTTGATGTGATTGAGGTTGCTTCCCGTCTTAAATTAACAGTTGTTCCAGTGCTGGATAAAGAAGAAAACTATTTGGGCTTGATTACGCAAAGTGATTTATTGCAAATATTTGCTGATTTAATAGCGGCGCATGCTCCTGGTGGAATTATTGAACTGGAACTTTTGCCGCAAGATTATTCTTTAGCTGAGATTTCGCGCATTGTAGAAGATGCAGATGCAAAGATATTAAGTTTGTATGTGTCACAACCGTCAGGTTCTGAGAGGTTATGTATTGCCATTAAATTGAACCGTACCGATGTCAGACCTGTATTGAATGCTTTTGATCGCTACGATTACTCGGTTAAAACAACATATGTTGGAGATGATTCCTACGATGATACTGTGAAAAAAAACTACGACGCCCTTATGCGGTATCTGAATATGTAGTAGTTAAAAGGTGTGTATGACGAAATCTTATGGGAGTGCCATCAAAATATTTTATTTGTGCATAGGCCTTTTGCTTTTTTACTTACAGGCTAATGCTTTAGTTCCATCTGATGAGGAGAATGCTCAATCTGTAGAGCACTATGTTGTGGTGCAGCAAATCGTTATATCCAATAATAAAATCACAAAGCCTCGGGTCATCCTTAATGAATTAATATTTAAGCAGGGAGATAAAATTCTGGTTGATAAACTGGGACAGGTGGTAAAACGAAGCCGGCACAACCTGCTGAATACCTCTTTGTTTAATTTTGTCTCCATACGATACACATTGCAATCTGATAATACAGTGATATTTCATATTCATGTTGATGAGCGATGGTATTGGTGGGTTTTTCCAATCTTTGAAGTAGCCGATCGTAATCTCAGTGCCTTCTTTAATAGTAGGGATTGGTCAAGGGTTAATTATGGGGTTTATCTTAAACGTGATAATTTTCGCGGACGGAATGAAAAGATAATTGCTCGAATTCGTCTGGGGTTTACAACACAGATACTACTTGGATATTCATCACCAGAGTATAATAAAAGAGGAGGTTGGGGAACATACTTTAACTTTAGCATGCAAGATCAATTGCCGTATATGACAATTGATAACCAACAAATTTTTAAAAGTCTTGAATCAGAGATGGCGCAGGTCAGTTATATAGGTTCATTGTATTATTCATTGCGATCCGGTTTGTATCAGCGACATCGGTTGGAAGTGATGTACAATCAATTTAGCGTCAGCGATTCAATTGTTGACTTAAACCCTAATTATCTTACGCCTGATGATGATAAGCTTAGGTTTTTGGAATTAAAATACGAGTATGTGTATGACAACCGGGATTCAAAAGTATATCCATTAAAGGGGACACGACTTAAAGCGGTTGCTTCACAAACTGGTTTTGGTATTTGGCAAGACGATCTCAACAATCTGAAGATTGGAGCGCAGTTGGATAAACATTTTCGTTTGAATGATCGATGGAATTGGGCAAGTCTGGTTTATGGTGAATACAATACAAGTAATCAGTTGCCTTATGTATTAAATGCCGGAAGTGGCTATAATCGGTTTCTTAATGGTTATGAACTATATGTAATTGACGGAACACGGCAAGCTTCTGTTAAAAATCAGGTGTTGTTTACCTTATTAAAGCCTCGTGTTAAAAACATCGGTTTTATGCCATTAACCCAGTTTGCAAAAGTTAATTATGCGTTATACCTCAAGTCCTATTATGATTTTGGTTATGTATGGCAAGATAATCCACCAATATCTAATACCTTTGTTAACGAATGGCAGTACGGTTATGGGTTGGGTGTAGACTTTGTTACATTTTATGACATGGTTTGGAGCTTTAACTATTCTGTTAATAAACAAAAAAAACATGGCTTTTTTGTACATTTCAATCTGGCCATATAGATATAAGGATATAGATTAACTGAATGTTATGCGGATAGCTGTTTTTGGAAAACAATTCGGAGAGGTTTTTTACAATGCTTGTAAAAGTCTGTTTCAAATACTGAAAGAGAATGATGTAGATGTGATCATTCATAAACCTTTTTACGATTTTCTGCTTACCAATGTGAAAGTGAAGCCTGAAATTAGTGCATTCTTTGAGCAAAAGTCGGAGTTAACAGATGTAGACTTAGTGTTTAGTATTGGAGGAGACGGAACATTTCTGGAAGCAGTCACATATGTGCAGGATAAAGGAATTCCAATTGTTGGGATTAATAGTGGTCGTTTAGGGTTCCTGGCAGATATTTCACAGGGAGAAATGCGGGCAGCTATTAATAAAATACTTGAAGGTAAGTATAGTGTGCGACAGTTAGATCTGTTAGCGCTGGAGACCATGGGTGATCATTTTGGTGGATGTAATTTTGCATTGAATGAATTGGCTGTGTCGAAACGAGATAGTTCTGCCATGATAACCGTACATACCTTTGTAAACGATGAGTTTCTGAATTCCTTTTGGGCCGATGGCCTGATTATATCAACTACTACAGGATCAACAGCTTATTCATTAAGTGTTGGTGGTCCGATTCTTCATCCTGATAGTAAGAGCTTCATTATAACACCAATTGCACCTCATAACCTGAATGTTCGTCCGATAGTGGTGCCCAATGACGTGGAAATAACCTTAAAAGTCAACGGACGTGATTCAAAGTTTTTAGCTTCCCTTGATTCTCGCAGCGAAGTATTTGAGAATAGTGTCAATCTAAAGGTCAAAAAGGCAGGGTTTAGCGTTAAGGTTATAGAGCTTGAAGGGCATTCTTTTTTCACAACATTACGTAATAAACTGATGTGGGGCGTTGATAAGCGCAATTAATCTTTATTTTAGTGCAATATTTTTTACGAATTGGTGTTTAAAAATGTATCACTTTGAATTGGGATAGTATACTTGCAGGTGCCATAAAAGACACATACTTTATAATGTTAAAATTAGCTCTGAAAAGATTTATCAATAGCAGCAAAAAGGCCTCAATAAGTTGTTTGTGCTTGTTGTTTGCAGTTGTAATCAGTAATTCAACTCAAGCTCAGGACCGATTGGAATTAGGTGGTTTTGTTGGTGCTTCCTATTATTTCGGAGATTTGGCAAAGGGGGTTCCTTTTGCTAATGCACATCCGGCGGTTGGTGGAATCGCAAGGTATGTATTTACAGACCGAATCGCTTTGAAAGGAATGGCGTTAATGGGTAATATCAGCGGGAGCTATCATGGACAGGATTTAAAATACCTTGAGTCAAGTACTGAAGATTATTCCTTTAGCCGGAATATAGGCGATATATCAGCTCAAGTCGAGTTTAATTTTCGATCATACGATCATAAATTTATATCAACAACTACATTTACCCCATACCTTTCAATTGGCCTTGCTACAACTATTTATAGCAGAATTGATACAGAATCTGAAAATTCTGCGGGCAAACCAAGTTTTATATTATCTTTGCCGTTCGGTATAGGTGCAAAGTACAAGATTAACAAATATATTCGAGTGGGTGCCGAGTGGACTTTTCGAAAAACATTTGTTGATGACTTGGACTATGTTGGAGATGGAAGTATTGACCCTTCTGACCCATACGGATTTGGAGAGAGCACTTTTACCCATAACAACGATTGGATATCGTTTGCTGGTGTGTACGTTACAATAAGTATGTTGAAACGGAAAACCAAATGTAATGATGGTATAAAAAAATAGACAGGTTGAAAGTATGTCGTTAAAAGACGAACTGATACAGGATAGACTACCAGCTCACGTGGCAATAATCATGGATGGTAATGGGCGCTGGGCTAAAAAAAGAGGTAATTCCCGTATGTTTGGACATAAACATGGTGTAACCGCAGTTCGGGAAGTTACTGAAGCAGCGGCTGAATTGGGAGTGAAATACCTGACACTTTACGCTTTTAGTACTGAAAATTGGAGCCGACCTAAAACAGAGGTGGATGCGTTAATGAGTTTGCTTGTTTCAACAATTAGTTCAGAAACAGCAACATTAATGAAAAACAATGTCAGGCTGAATGCCATTGGCTGTAAAGAGTCATTACCAAAAGGTGTACAAGCAAAATTAAATTCCTGTATCGAAAAAACCTCGTCAAATACCGGATTGACATTAACCTTGGCACTTAGTTACAGCTCAAGATGGGAGATCATTGAAGCTGTTAAGCAAGTTGCTCAAGATGTAAAAGATAACCAATTAGATATTGAAAACATCGATGCAGATGTTATATCTGGTAAAATGGCTACTGCCGGAATTCCTGATCCTGAACTAATGATCAGAACAAGCGGTGAACACCGAATAAGTAATTTTTTACTTTGGCAGTTAGCATATTCTGAGCTATATTTCTGCGATATTTTATGGCCCGACTTTAGGAGAGATGATTTTTACCGGGCTCTACTTGATTTTCAAGGGCGTGAGAGACGTTTTGGAAAAACAGGTGATCAAATAAAAAAATAAGGTTTTTGCATGAAGAGGGAGATGTGTGAGATGATAATGCAAACCAAAAAACGAACAAACTATTAAATTGCATGGAAGGTAATATGCGTTATAAGTTATTATTTGTTTTCGTATTTATATTATCCATTTTAAATATAAACGGACAAACGGCCGAAGTTCCTAATATATCCTATTCCGGTACACCACGTAAATACATTATTGCTGATATAGAAGTAACAGGTGTTCAGAATCTGGATCCAAAAATATTAGTGAACATCAGTGGATTAAAAGTCGGGCAGCAAATTACCGTACCTGGTGATGAGGTGTCAGAGGCTATCAGACGATATTGGCAACATGGACTTTTTTCTGATGCAAAGATTAAAGCTAAAAAGATTGAAGGGCGACAGATTTATTTAGAGATTTATCTTCAGGAACGACCCCGCTTATCGGAAATGTATTTCTCGGGTCTGAAGAAAAATGAAATCGAAACAGTTGAGGAAAAGGTTGCTATGATGAAAGGCTCTCAGGTGACGCCATTTATGGTAGACCGGGCCGAAAAGTACATTACTGATTATTTTGTAAGTAAAGGGTTTTATAATACTGAAGTTAATATTGTTCAGAAAGATGATCCTGCAAAACCAAATCATGTTACTCTTGATATCAATGTTGATAAAAAGGATAAAGTTAAAGTTAGCTCTTTAAGCTTTGAAGGGAACAGTGTTCTTAGTGACGGTAAATTAAACCGTACTATGAAAAAGACTAATGAGAAAGGTAAGATTCTCAACTTTTTCAGGACTAAAAAATTCGTTGTTGAAAAATATGAGGAAGATCTGGCTGCTGTTATTGGTAAGTACAATGAATTGGGATACCGTGATGCCCGGATTGTGAGTGAAGAAGTAAGTAAAAATCTTGAGGACAACACAGTTGATGTAAAACTGGTTGTAGAAGAAGGTAACAAATATTACTTCGGTGATATCACATGGGTTGGTAACACAATTTATCCATCCGAATTGCTGGCTTATGATTTACGCATCAAAAAAGGTGACATTTTTAATCAAACATATCTGGATGAAAGATTGATAAGCGACGAAGATGCTGTGCATAACAGGTATATGGATAATGGTTACCTGTTTTCAAATATTACACCTGTTGAAACAGGGGTTCGCGGTGATACGATTGATATCGAAATGCGAATATTTGAGGGCCAGCAAGCTACTATTAATAAAGTAATCATTCGCGGTAACACAAAAACGCACGAGCATGTCGTGCGTCGTGAAGTGCGAACAAAACCCGGACAGTTATTTAGTAAATCAGAATTGATCCGTACGGTTCGCGAGTTAGCGCAGTTAGGGCATTTTGACCCTGAAAATATTTCTCCCGATGTTCAACCAAATCAGGATAACGGAACGGTTGATCTTGTTTATCAACTAGAAGAAAAGGCAAATGACCAGATTGAGTTATCAGGAGGTTGGGGTGCAGGTATGTTTGTTGGTTCTTTAGGATTAAAGTTTACCAACTTCTCAATGCGTAACATCTTTAATAAAGAAGCTTGGCGTCCATTGCCAACAGGTGACGGACAAACACTGGCTTTAAGAGCACAAACCAATGGTAAATTTTATCAGTCATATAGTTTATCATTTACTGAGCCTTGGCTTGGTGGTAAAAAACCAAACTCTTTAAGTTTCTCAATCTATCACTCGATTCAAACAGGTGTGAGCTCAAGTTATTACGATCCACGCTTTGGTTATGGTGGTGGATATGGTTACGGTGGCGGATATGGCTACGGTGGTGGATATGGAGGAATAACAGATCCGGAGGCCATTGACCAGCATATGAAAATCACAGGTATGTCATTAGGTTTTGGTAAGCGTTTACGTTGGCCTGATGATTTCTTCTCACTTTACACTGAAGTAAGTTACCAACGATATAACCTTTTGGATTGGAACTATTTTATCATGCAGAATGGTATTTCCAACAACCTGAACTTTAAGGTAATGTTGAGTCGTCGTTCAATTGATAATCCAATTTATACCCGCCAGGGTTCAGATTTTTCTGTAGGTTTAGAATTTACACCGCCTTGGTCGATGTTCCAGGAAGATAAAGATTGGGCTAGTGCATCCGACGAAGAAAAGTACCAAAGGATTGAATATCATAAGTGGACATTCAAAGGAGCAGTCTATAAACCAATTGACAATGCCAGTAAATTGGTTGTGATGGGTAAAATGGAAATGGGTTTCTTAGGCTATTATAATAAAGATCTTCAATCGCCATTCGAGAAATTCGTATTAGGTGGTGATGGTATGGCTGGCTTTAGTATGTATGGTAGCGAAACAATCGGATTACGTGGTTACGAAAACTCATCGCTAACACCATTTAATGCGCAAGGTTCATATGATGGTAATATTTATAATAAGCTGACAATGGAAGTTCGCTATCCATTGGCACTGCAACCATCGGCCACTGTTTTTGCCTTGGCATTCCTTGAAGCCGGTAATGCATGGAGCCGATATGAAAATTATAATCCTTTTGAGCTGAAACGTTCGGCTGGTGTAGGTTTACGTATCTTCTTACCTATTTTCGGATTGATGGGTATTGATTGGGGATACGGATTTGATGAAAGTCTTTATAGAAGCAATGCGGGCGGTAGTCAATTCCACTTTGTTATCGGTCAAAGCTTCTAATTTACAGAGAGATAATTGTTTGGTTTGATTTTTGTTTAGGTTAGGTGTACTAAAAATTTGAGCTATGAGAAATATCGTATTATTATCATTGTTATTTGTTGGGCAACTTGCGTTTGCTCAAAAGTATGCCTTTGTTGATTCAGAATATATCTTGCGCAATGTACCTGCTTATGAAGCTGCCAATGAGCAACTGTCTCAGTTATCTGGGAAATGGCAGGAAGAAGTTGAACAGCGTTTTGAAGAGATTGCTCAGTTGTATAAGAATTATCAGGCGGAGAATGTATTTTTATCTAACGAGATGAAAGTTAAGCGTGAGAATGAAATTGTTGAAAAGGAAAAGCAAGCCAAACAATTACAACAGAATTATTTTGGACAGAATGGTGAATTATTCAAACGTCGTGAGGCCTTGGTAAAGCCAATTCAGGACGAAATATATAATGCAATTGCTGATATTGCAGCTGAAGAGAATATTGCTGCTGTTTTCGACAAAGCATCTGGCATGGGTATTATGTTTGTGGATACTAAATATGATATCAGTGATGACGTTTTAGTAGAATTGGGGTATAAAAGTGAATAACTAAAAAACTAGATATGAAAGTTTACTACTCGCTGTTAGCGATTATATTACTCGCTGTTGGGACAGTTAACGGCCAGCAGCCAATGAAATTCGGTCACGTTAATAGTGCTGAAATATTGCAAGCTATGCCTGAACTAAAGGCTGTAGAACAGCAAATGGAAGCTGAATTCGATGAGAAAGAAGCTCAGTTGGTAACAATGCAGGAAGAATTACAAAGTAAGCAGCAAGCTTATCAGGCAGAAGCTCCGGGGTTAAGTGCTGAAGCACGTACGGCTAAAGAAACTGAATTGATGGAGTTAAACCAGAAAGTGCAGAACTACTACTTACTTTCTCAACAACAAATTCAGGCCAAGCAAAATGAGTTGCAAGCTCCAATTATTCAGAAGTTAAAAGCTGCTATCCAAGAGGTTGGTGATGAAGAAGGTTTTTTGTATATCTTTGAAATGACAAGCAGAGTCCCTGTTTTTGCTTCAGAAAAGAGTATAGATGTGGGATCACTTGTTAAGGCTAAACTAGGAATTCAGTAAAAACGAAAATAAAGAAATAAGATATGAAATTTTTAAAAGTAATAGTTGTATTAGTTGTCTTCGCCTTTGTTGGAAAGGTAGAGGCGCAGGAATTAAAATTTGGTCATGTAAATATTCAGGAGCTTGTTGGTCAATTACCTGATAAAATTGCTGCAGATAAAGAGCTTCAGGACGAAGCAACTAAACTGCAGGAACAATTACAGGTTATGGAACAAGATTTGGCCAAAAAATATGAAGAATACATGGCACAACGTGATACTTTGCCTGATTTGATTCGTGCCACTAAAGAAAAGGAAATTCAGGATTACCAGCAACGTATGCAGCAATACAGCCAAATGGCGCAACAGTCGTTAGGAACAAAAGAGCAGCAATTATTACAGCCAATTATTACTAAAGTGCAGAAAGCTATCGATGAAGTTGGGCAAGAGCAAGGCTTGATTTATATCTTCGATATCAGCACTCAGGTTATTGTTTACCATTCAGATAAAAGTGTTGATTGTGCACCACTTGTAAAAACAAAATTAGGAGTACAATAAAGATATATTAGATTTTTTAAGCGGGTGACTAATAATTAGTCACCCGCTTTTGGATATTTAAAGGTCTGTAAAACATTAGTATGGAAAAGACTGGGCCAATTGCTGTTTTTGATTCAGGGTATGGCGGATTAACCGTTTTAAATAAAATTATTCAACACCTGCCCAACTATGATTATATCTATCTGGGAGATAATGCACGTACGCCATATGGTACACGCTCATTCGAAGTTGTATATGAGTACACACTCGAGGCAGTTAAGAAATTATTCGAAATGGGTGCACACTTGGTTATATTGGCCTGTAATACAGCCTCAGCTAAGGCCTTGAGAAATATACAGCAGAAAGATTTACCAGGAATTGATCCAGAGAGGCGTGTGTTAGGTGTTATTAGACCAAGTGTTGAAGTCATTGATCAAATTAGCCATACAAAGCATGTTGGCATATTCGGCACTATGGGGACTGTCCAATCAGAGTCTTATTCTATCGAGATTAATAAAATGTATCCTCATGTTAGTGTCACTCAGGAAGCATGTCCGATGTGGGTGCCCTTAGTAGAGAATAATGAGTTTACGAATATGGGAGCAGATTACTTTGTTAAGCAACATGTAAACAATCTATTAACTAAAGACCCCAATATTGATAGCTTGATTTTAGGATGTACCCATTACCCATTACTAAGTGATAAAATCAGGAAGTATTTGCCTAAAGGAATAAGATTAGTGGAGCAGGGCGATATTGTCGGTGATAGTTTAAAGGACTACTTGAAGCGGCACGTAGAAATGGAGCGAAAATGTTCAAAGGGAGGAAAGGTAAATTTCTACACCACTGAGCAGGTATCGAAATTTAAGCAAACGGCAGGAATCTTTTTCCAGGGTGATTTAAATGTTGCGCATATTAGTTTGTAATAAGCTATCAGCATAAAGCTGATAGCTCAAAGTTTACTTTTCTTTAAACCAACCTGCGTACATCAAATAATTGTCAGCTATTTTTTGTACCATTTCACGCGATTGTTCCGGTTCAATATCCTTTACCTTTTTAGCCGGTACTCCAGCGTAAATGCTATTGGGTTCAACTATAGTACCAGTAAGAACAAGCGAATTTGCTGCAATAATGGAGTTGCTTCCAATAACCGCATGATCTAATACGGTTGCTCCGATACCTATTAGTACATTGTCCTCGATCTTAGCACCGTGAATCGTTACATTATGGCCAACGGAGACATTATCGCCAATTTCAACGACCGATTTCTGATATAAGGTGTGCAAAACTGAACCATCCTGAATATTTACCTTATTACCTATTCGTATCGAATTAACATCTCCTCTTAGGACAGCATTAAACCAAATACTACAGTCATCTCCAATTTCAACATCACCTATTATGGTTGCATTCTCTGCCAGATATGCATTTTTACCAATCTTTGGGGTGAATCCCCTAACTGTTTTTATTAGCGCCATGTATTGATTTGTTATTTTATTGTGTCGATATTTATACAAGTACTTGAACCTAAATAATGTTTACGGTAATTCACTTTAAGGGAGCAAATTTACAATCATCTTTTCTAAGTTGGGATACCAAAATTGTTAATGTTAAGATATAATTAATCCAATACAGGTGAATTAATGAAATGTGTTGTATAACACAAGGTGTATATAGGCGGAACATGACAAATGTCAACAAGTCGATATAGTCATATCTCTACCTTTACTCCGTATTTCAGAGGAAATTAATGTTGATAGCAACGGGCTTATTTACATTGATTTCCTTTTTATTGATTGCTTAACTTTGTTTTAATATAGATACAAAATCAGAACCTTATCAATCATGGGTAAAAGGTCAAAAGTTATTGAAAGAGATGAAGTAGTAGTTAGGTTTTCTGGCGATTCTGGTGACGGGATGCAGTTAACAGGAACTCTCTTCTCTTACACCTCCGCTATTTTTGGAAACGATATATCAACGTTTCCCGATTATCCATCTGAAATTCGTGCTCCACAAGGTACTATTAGTGGGGTATCTGGTTTTCAGGTACATTTTGGACATACAGAAGTATTCACCCCTGGTGATTATTGTGATGTATTAGTTGCAATGAATCCGGCCGCACTAAAAGCGAACGCCAAATGGATGAAGCCGGGCGGAACAGTTATCTTAGATGTGGATAATTGTGATGAAAAAAATCTGCGTAAGGCAGGTTATGAAACTAACGATCCGATTACAGAAAGCAAGCTTGGAGATTATAATATTGTTAAAGCACCTATCACAACGCTCACAAAAGAGAGCTTAAAAGATATGGGACTTGATAATAAGAGTATTCTTCGAAGTAAGAATATGTATGCACTTGGATTGGTATATTGGTTGTTCGACAGACCTTTAGATCACACCAAGGACTATATAAAGAAGAAATTTGCGAAGAACCAATTGGTGGTTGAAGCCAATATTAAGGTTTTGGAAGATGGTTATAACTATGGTAACATCATTCAGGCATTAACACCTTCTTATCATATTCACCCAGCCGATATTAAGAAAGGAAAGTATCGGAATTTAAGTGGAAACGTTGCCGTAGCATGGGGATTTCTTGCTGCTGCTGAGAAAAGTGGATTGGAATTGTTCCTTGGATCATATCCTATTACACCTGCCACCGAAATACTTCAGGAACTTAGTGCCCGTAAAGATTTAGGTGTGAAGGTATTTCAGGCAGAGGATGAGATAGCAGGTATTTGTACTACAATAGGAGCAAGTTTTGCTGGTAGTTTAGCTGTAACTACCACTTCAGGCCCTGGTTTAGCATTAAAAGGTGAAGCTATCGGCCTTGCTGTGATTGCTGAATTGCCAATAGTTATTGTAAATGTTCAACGTGGAGGACCTTCAACCGGTTTGCCTACAAAAACGGAACAATCGGATCTTATGCAGGCGCTTTATGGCCGAAATGGAGAAAGTCCGGCTGTAGTTATTGCTGCAAGTTCACCAACCAACTGCTTTGATTACGCGTTTTACGCGGCTAAAATTGCTGTTGAACACATGACACCAGTTATTTTATTAACTGACGGTTTTTTGGCAAATGGTACACAGCCTTGGCGTTTGCCAGATATGGAAGAATGGCCAAAAATTGAAGTGCCAACGGCCGATGTAAATGAGAAAGACTGGCATCCGTATAAACGTGATTTAGAAAAAATGTCGCGTCAATGGGCTAAACCAGGTGTTGCTGGTTTAGAGCATCGTATTGGAGGCTTGGAAAAGGACGAGCACACTGGTGCTGTTTCACATGATGCCTTTAACCACCAGCGTATGGTTGAGATTCGTGAGGAAAAAGTACAGAAAATAGCTAATGTTGTACCTGAGTTAGAATTGTTAGGCGACGAAGACGCTGATACACTTATTGTTGGTTGGGGTGGAACTTTTGGCCATTTGTTTACAGCCGTTGATGAGTTGCATAACGAAGGACATAAGTTGGCTTTAGCACATTTTAACTACATTAAGCCATTGCCACGTAATACATACGATATATTAAAGCGCTACAAGAAAATTGTAGTGTGTGAATTAAACCTTGGTCAATTTGCCGATTACCTGACAATGAACTTCCCTGATATTCAAACTTTGCGTTTTAACAAAGTACAGGGACAACCATTTACGGTAGTAGAATTAAAAGAACACTTTAAAACATTGCTGGAGGAATAAATGATGGCTGAAAATTGTCAAGTAAAATTTACTGAATTTAAAAGCGACCAAAGTGTAAAGTGGTGTCCTGGTTGTGGAGACCACGCCATTCTTAATTCTGTGCAGAAAGCAATGGCGGCTTTGGGATATAAAAAGGAAGAAGTAGCAGTTATATCTGGTATTGGTTGTTCGTCACGTTTCCCATATTATATGGAAACTTATGGTTTTCATACCATTCATGGTCGTGGTTCAGCTGTAGCATCAGGTGTTAAGGTAGCTAATCCTGAGTTAAAGGTTTGGCAGATAACGGGTGATGGTGATGCGCTCGCAATTGGGGGTAATCATTTTATTCACTCCATTCGTCGTAATATTGATATTAATGTGATCCTTTTTAATAACCAGATTTATGGTTTAACAAAAGGTCAGTATTCACCAACCTCAAAACGAGGTTTTATTTCGAAAACTTCTCCATTTGGAACGGTTGAGGCACCATTCCGTCCGGGTGAGCTTTGTATTGGTGCTCGTGGTCAGTTTTTTGCTCGCTGTATCGATAAAGATGTGAAGCATTCGGTTGTGATGATGGAAGAAGCAGCTAAGCATGAAGGAACATCGATTGTGGAGGTATTACAGAACTGTGTGATCTACAACGATAAAACTCACAATGCTATTACGGATAAAGCGCATTCACTTGATCGAACAATTAAGCTGGAACATGGAAAACCAATGATCTTTGGTAAAGAGCAAGACAAAGGTTTAATGTTGGATGGCCTGGAACTTAAGGTAGTTACCATTGGTGAGAACGGCATTACTGAAGATGATATTCTGGTGCACAATGCTCATTGTGATGATATAACGCTTCACCTTAAACTGGCTGATATGGAATACCCCGAGTATCCTGTTGCTTTAGGAGTTATCCGCTCTGTTAAAGCTCCTGTATATGATCAATGCGTTGAGGATCAATTAGAGGCGGTACAAGAAAAATCAAACATCAAATCGTTTAGTGACCTGATTCATTCAGGTGATGTTTGGGACGTTGAATAATTATTTTTTATTGAGTTAGCAAAAAAAGCCGTTCCGGAAATATCTGGAACGGCTTTTATATTTTGTTACTCTAAACTTACTTATTAAGTAGCAATGAATCAGTAAAATGTTGAAGCATATCCTTAACTTCTTCGTAATTCTCGTTTTTCACTTTTACGTCCGTCAATCGAGGCAGATGAATGGCAAAATAACTGTGGCTATTTGCCATTTCGAATAAATTACTTGCTAAAGCACGAGGATATGGAAAATCAGGATTCACTTCAGTTATCACTTTAGCAACCTTTTCACAAAGCATTTTATAGTTAGAGAAAAATCCTTCTGTATTTTCCTTGTCAACCTCTTTGGTGTAATAAGCTTTAGTTCCTTCAGCAATGATTACGCGATGTAAAACACTTTCATTAACGTAGTCAATTGCAGGGTTTTCCTTATAAGCATAAACCAATGTGCCAATAATGATTTTTAATCGCTCCTCGGGTGATTTTATATTCATGGTATTGATATCAATTAAATAGCTTACCCATTCCCAGTACCACGAAACCAAATAGAGCAGCAACAAGTGTTTATTTTCAAAATAACGGTAAACAGATGCTTCTGTTGATTTCATTATAGTAGCTAACTTTTTGAAAGTAAAAGCTTCAAATCCAATTTCATCAATCAGGAGAATGCTGTGCTTAATAATTTTTTGTCCTAATGCTGTTTCTTGCGGATCACGCAGGTAAAGCTTGTCATTTAAGCTGATTTTGATTCCAATAGACATAGTGGCAAATCTAATTTACAACAAAAGTAAAATTTTTTCTGAACAAGTTTTAATGTTTGATGTTATAGTATTGGCAATTTAAAAAGATAGTATTGCTATTGTGGGAAAAAGTAATAGATTTGCATCGAAAATGATTATGCAATTTGAATGCAAACAACATAACAGGTCGATGTGTAGTGTTAAAATGATTTAATTAGATTTTAAGATGATTGGTAAGAGTAAGAGTGGTTTGTTAAGTTACCTAAAGCAGGATATTCCTGCTTCAATAGTTGTATTCCTGGTTGCAGTTCCTCTATGTTTAGGAATAGCATTAGCGTCCGGCGCACCTCTTTTTTCAGGAGTTATAGCTGGAATTATAGGAGGTATAGTGGTTGGAGCTTTAAGTGGCTCTCAGTTAGGAGTTAGCGGTCCTGCAGCAGGATTGGCAGTTATAGTTTTGTCAGCGATTACTGAATTAGGTTCATTCGAAATCTTTTTAACAGCAGTTGTAATTGGTGGCATCCTCCAACTTATTTTGGGTTATGCTAAAGCTGGTATTATTGGATATTACTTCCCTTCATCAGTAATTAAAGGAATGTTGTCGGGTATCGGTATTATCATTATCCTAAAGCAAATTCCACACAGTTTAGGATATGATAAAGATTACCAAGGAAGCTTGTCATTTACCCAACCAGATGGTCATAACACCTTATCGGAGCTATATCATATGTTTGAAGCCATTAGTCCGGGAGCAGCACTAATAACAATTATTTCAATGGCTATTCTGATATTATGGGAACGCCCTTTCATCAAAAAGATTAAGTTATTTAATATCGTTCAAGGACCATTAGTTGTAGTGGCTATTGGAATCTTCTTAAACCTGGTTTTTCAATCCATTCCATCCTTATTATTAAAAAATGATATGGTTGTGGCCATTCCGGTACCAGAAAGTATATCAGGTTTCTTTGGGCAATTTACTACCCCTGATTTTAGCCAGATCTTGAATCCGACCGTTTGGATAATAGGTGCAACTATTGCGATTGTTGCAAGTCTTGAAACATTATTGTGCTTAGAGGCTACAGATAAATTAGATCCACAAAAACGTGTAACGCCAACGAATCGTGAGTTAAAGGCACAGGGAGTTGGTAACATTATATCGGGGCTAATTGGAGGATTGCCAATTACGCAGGTTATTGTAAGAAGTTCCACCAATATTCAATCGGGAGGAAAAACCAAAATATCAGCTATTTTGCACGGCGTTATAATGTTGTTATGCGCTTTGGCAATACCAAGAGTACTTAATCTTATTCCATTGGCAAGTTTGGCTGCTATTCTTTTTGTTGTTGGTTACAAATTAGCAAAACCTGTTTTGTTCAAGCAGATGTATGGTTTAGGAAAGGAGCATTTTGCACCGTTTATGGTAACGATTTTAGGCATCGTATTTACCGACTTGCTGGTAGGTATCGTAATGGGCTTGGTTGTTGCAGTGATGTATATTCTTTATAACAATTATAAAAAGCCATTCTTATTTGAGACAGATAAGCATTTAAAGAGTAAAGAATTACATCTGGAGCTGGCTGAAGATGTTACTTTTATTAACAAAGCAAGCATACTAAATACCTTGGGACAAGTACCAAATGACTCAAAAGTCATTATTGATGCTTCAAAATCAATAAATATCTGCCACGATGTAATTGAGATAATAGATGAGTTTAAAACCAGTGCAGATTATCGTAATATAAAGGTTGAAATTAGAGAGCGGGAGAAAAAGGGAATTCGCAATCAGCGTAAAGCTGTGGAATTTGCTTTAAGTGAGGTTTAAGTATTAACAATTAAAAATTAGTGCTATGAATGCAATTACACAAAATGCTCAAACGCAGGCTGATATTACGCCAGGTAAAGCAGTTGATTTACTAAAAGAAGGTAATATTCGTTTTGTTGAAAAAAAACAGCTAAACCGTGATCTGATAAAGCAAGTTGAAGAAACAGCAGGAGGTCAGTACCCTTTTGCTGCCGTTGTAAGTTGTATTGACTCCCGTATTCCTACAGAGGTGGTTTTTGACCAGGGAATTGGAGATATATTTAATGGACGGGTAGCTGGTAATATTGTTAATGAAGATATACTTGGTAGCCTGGAATTTGCATGTAAGCTGGCAGGTGCAAAAGCAATAGTTGTTTTGGGGCACACATCCTGTGGAGCAGTTAAAGGCGCATGTGATGATGCTAAACTTGGCAATCTGACTCAAATGCTTGATAAGATCAAACCGGCTGTTGAACAAACACATTCAGCCGAAGGTGAGGCTCGTAATTCAGGCAATATAGATTTTGTAAATAAAGTAGCCGATAAAAATGTCGAGCTAACAATTGAAAATATAAAGTCGAAAAGTACTGTTTTGAATGAAATGGTTAGCAATGGTGAATTAACTGTTGTTGGTGCCATGTATGATGTCAAAACAGGAAAAGTAACCTTTAGTTAGTTATGTTCCCCGGGTTGAGTTATTTATGTTCCTGAGTTTAGTAAGTGCTCAGCCCTTTAAATTTTTACCTGAATAATGGTGATTTGGATTTTGTCATGAATCCGAATTACCATTTTTCATGAATAAATTAAAAACAATTGTGTTGTATCGCTGATAATCTGACATAATAAATTCCTAATTTGTGTCAATCTTTTGTTTGAAAATAAAAAAAACTCAAACTAGGTTTGCTTTTTATAAAAATTATTCCAAATCTTTGTAGCGTACAATTGCAAAAGCAAGAAATGAATTTGATTTTAACACATAAAGGCTGGTGGCATTACACTTATCTTTCAACCGAGAGTTAAGGGCAACCGTCGTATATGTAAAAGATATGAACAAAAGGCTTACCGAGACTCTCGGTAAGCCTTTTTTAATTCATTAAATTTAACCATACCATGGAAATAATAAATATCAAAAGTGTAGTAACACCAATTCCGGCCAATGTGGCCGATATCGCAACGCCCGTTAGTCTATACTTAAAGCTTAGGGATGCCTACCCTAATACCATATTATTGGAGAGTAGTGATTATCATAGTAATAGGAATTCGTTATCGTTTATTTGTTTCAATCCATTGTATGAATTTATTGCTGATAATGGACAAGTAATGCAAGGCGAGGCCCATAAAGAACTGCAACTGATTGAGATAACTAAAGAAAACAATGTTCCTGAACTTCTGGATGCTTTTATTAATAGCTTTCAGGTCGAAGAGGGAGAATGCCCAATTAAAGTAAATGGTTTGTTTGGTTATTCTACGTTTGATGCAGTACAGTATTTTGATACGCTAAGATTTGAAGCTGAAAAGAAGGATTTGCATACCATACCAGAGCTGCGTTACACATTCTACAAGTACATTGTCGCTTTTAACCATTTTACCAACCAGCTTTACCTCATTGAAAACTTGAGAAAAGATGAAGTTTCACAAAGCCAAAATTTAATTGAACAGTTTTATAATCGAACCATCCCCAACTTTCAATTCAAACCATCAAACAATGAGATTTCTAACCTGACCGACGAAGAATTTATGTCCATGGTTAGTAAGGGCAAAGAGCATTGTTTCCGAGGTGATGTATTCCAAATTGTATTATCCCGACAGTTTCAGCAGCAGTTTGCCGGTGATGAATTTAATGTATACCGGGCACTTCGTAATATCAATCCATCACCATATTTATTCTACTTTGATTATGGAAGTTACAAGATTTTTGGTTCATCACCGGAGGCTCAATTAGTGATCGAAGAAAATATGGCCACTATCAATCCAATTGCGGGAACATTTAAACGTACCGGTGACGATAGTAAAGATCAGGAGTTGGCCATACAACTGAGTAAGGATGAAAAAGAGAATGCAGAACATGTGATGTTGGTTGATTTGGCACGAAACGACTTAAGTCGTAATTGCGAGAATGTAACTGTTAATACATATAAAGAGGTTCAGTTTTATTCACATGTGATTCACCTTGTTTCAGATGTGAGCGGTGAATTACAGGAAGGATCAATTGCATCGAGAGTAATGGCCGATACCTTTCCGGCTGGTACTTTATCAGGAGCACCTAAATACAAGGCCATGCAATTGATCGATTCAATTGAGAATCAAAACCGCGGTTATTACGGTGGATGTATTGGTAACATTGGTTTAGACGGATCTTTTAATCAAGCCATTATGATTCGATCTTTCCTAAGTAAGAATAATACCTTATTTTATCAGGCAGGGGCCGGTGTGGTCAGTGAATCAAAAGAGGAAAACGAACTGCAAGAGGTAAATAATAAGTTAGGAGCTTTAAAGAAAGCCATCCATTTGGCGGAAGAATTTTAAAAAATAACATGCTTCTAGAGGCTAGAGATAGCCACTAGCAAAATAAAAACCAAAGCTAGAAGCGAGTTTCTAGCAACTAACAGCTAAATAAAATGAAAATACTAGTTTTAGATAATTACGATTCATTCACATACAACCTTGTGCATTATGTAGAGGAGATTGTTGATGATAAAGTAGATGTGTTTCGCAACGACGAAATAAGTGTTGACGATGTGGCCAGGTATGACAAGATTCTTTTATCGCCCGGGCCGGGAATACCTGATGAGGCAGGTATTCTAAAAGAGGTAATAAAAACCTATGCACCAAGCAAAAGTATCTTGGGGGTGTGCCTTGGTTGTCAGGCTATTGCAGAGGTGTTTGGGGGAAGTATCCGCAATTTGAATAAAGTGTACCATGGTGTTGCTACACCTGTTAGCATTACTAATAAAGATGAGTACATTTTTAAAGGCTTACCCGAAAATTTCAAAGCAGGGCGTTACCATAGTTGGGTGGTGAATGAAGAGGATTTACCCGATGAACTACTGATTACGTCCAAAGAAACCGGCGGACAAATTATGGGTTTAATGCATAAAGAATATGACCTTCATGGTGTTCAGTTTCATCCGGAATCTGTTTTGACTGAGCATGGCAAGGAGATGATAAGGAACTGGTTAGAGAGTTAGTTAGAAGTTAGAGGATAATAAATTAACCAAGCTGTAAATAGCTATTAGTTAATAGCCAACAGCCAGAAACTTTACACTATGAATATCAAAACAACCATAAAACAACTGCTCAACCATAAAACGCTCTCACGGCAGGAGGCGAAAGAAGTGTTGGTGAACATTGCTAAAGAGAGCTATAATAAATCGGAGGTGGTGGCCTTTCTAACTGTTTTTATGATGCGGCCTGTTACGGTTGAAGAATTATCGGGTTTCCGTGACGCATTGCTTGAACTGTGTTTACGCATTGATCTAGATGGTTATCCAACCATTGATATGTGTGGAACGGGTGGCGACGGACAAAACACCTTTAACATATCAACTTTAGCGTCGCTTGTGGTAGCTGGAGCTGGCGCCAAAGTCTCGAAACATGGTAATTATGGCGTGTCTTCTTCTTGTGGATCATCGAATGTAATGGAACATCTGGGGTACCAGTTTACAAATAACGAGGACAAGCTAAAAGAACAACTGGAGAAAGCCAACATCTGCTTTTTACATGCGCCTTTGTTTCACCCTGCCATGAAGGCGGTGGGGCCAATTCGTAAGGAGTTGGGGTTAAAAACTTTCTTTAATATGTTGGGGCCAATGGTTAATCCGTCGTTTCCCAAGTATCAGCTGGTAGGAGTGTTTAGCCTGGAACTTGCCCGTGTGTATCAGTATATTTATCAGCAAACAGATAAGCAATACAGTATAGTTCATGCTTTGGATGGTTATGACGAAGTATCGCTTACAGGTGATTTTAAAGCCATCACTAATAGTGGTGAACAAATTTATTCTCCAATGGATTTTAATATGAACCAGATTCAACCCGCCGAGATTTTTGGAGGAGATACAGTTCCTGAAGCAGCCCAGATTTTCAAAACCGTGGTGGATGGAAATGGAACCGAAGCACAGAATAACGTGGTGATTGCCAATGCAGCCCTGGCCTTGCAATGTTACTTTAAAGAGAAAAGCTTGGAGCATTGCATCGATGAGGCTCGTCAATCTTTATTGGAAGGAAAGGCAGCTAAGGTTCTGTCAACCTTGTTAAGCCTTTCTTAAATGGAATAATGTCTTATATCTTGATTCTTTTGTCTTAAGTCTTTAAAAAATGAATATTCTCGATAAAATTGTCGCTCAAAAGAAAATTGAAGTGGCCGAGGCCATCAAAGTTACTCCAGTGGAGCAATTGATGAATCAACCTTTATTTAATGAGGCTGTACCATCTTTAAAAAACTCCATTGTCAATCCAGAGCGAACAGGTATCATTACCGAATTTAAACGTCAATCACCATCTAAAGGTGTTATTAACGGAAAAGCCAAGGTGGAAGATGTGGCTAAAGGTTATGAACAAGCAGGTTCTTCGGCTTTGTCGGTATTAACCGATACACAGTTCTTTGGAGGTTGTAAAGAAGATTTGACAACAGCTCGCCATGTAACTGCAATCCCTATTTTACGCAAGGATTTTATCATTGATCCTTACCAGGTATATGAAGCCAAAGCAATAGGTGCCAGTGCCATACTGTTGATAGCCGCCATCCTGGATAAGAATCAGGCGAAAGAGCTTGGGGCGTTGGCTAATTATTTGGGTATGGAAGTGTTAATAGAGTTGCATGCGCCTGAGGAAACGAATGTACTTAACCCTTTTGTTGATGTGGTGGGTATTAATAATCGTAACCTTAAGACATTTGAAGTAGACCTTGATCAATCCATTAAATTGGCGGCATTCTTGCCAAGTGATAAATTGAAAATTTCAGAGAGCGGTATTCACTCACCAGAGGATGTATTTTATCTGAGAAAGAATGGCTTTGATGGTTTTCTTATTGGTGAGAACTTTATGAAGACCGATAATCCGGCAGAGGCTTTCGCGGAATTTGCCAAAGTGATCAACGTTAAATCAAATGCAACATTTTAGAGATTAGTTTTCATGAATCAGACTCCTGAAATAAAGGTATGTGGTATGCGTGATAGTTCGAATATTAAGGAGCTGATGCTTTTAAAGCCCGATTACATAGGCTTTATCTTTTATGAAAAATCACCACGTTACATCGATCAAAAGCCGGATGTTGAGATTGATGCAAACATCCGGAAAGTTGGTGTTTTTGTCAACGCAAGTGAACGAACCATCAATGAGAAGTGCATACATTTTGGGTTGGATATGATTCAACTGCATGGAGATGAATCGCCTGAGTTGTGTTATATGTTGAAACAGTCTGGAGCACAGGTTATGAAAGTATTTCGGGTGGATGAAGATTTTAACTTTCAGCAAACACGGTGTTATCAGGATTATTGTGACTATTTTTTGTTTGATACGCAAACAAAGGCCTTCGGTGGGAGTGGTAAAAAATTTGACTGGCGTTTACTCAAGCAATATAACAATGCCCTTCCAGTGTTTCTGAGTGGAGGTATTGGACCTGATGACGTTGAAGAAATAAAAAAAATAGAAGGTTTGAATCTCAAGGCGATTGATGTGAATAGCAAATTTGAACTTGAACCGGGGATGAAAAACATCGAATCCTTAGATCATTTTATCAAAGAATTAAGAAAATAGTAAGAATAATGAGCAATAGGAATAAATACCAGGTGGATGAAAAGGGAATGTATGGTCGTTTTGGAGGCGCCTATATCCCCGAAATGCTCTATCCCAATATTGAAAACCTGAAAGCGGTTTATAAAGATATTATTGATTCACCAGCTTTTCAGAAAGAGTATAAGGCTTTGCTCAAAGATTACGTAGGGCGGCCATCACCTTTGTATTATGCCACGCGATTATCAGAAAAGTACCAGACCAATGTTTACCTAAAGCGCGAAGACCTGAATCATACCGGTGCGCATAAGATCAACAACACAGTTGGACAGATTTTAATTGCCAGGCACATGGGTAAAGAGCGTATTATTGCTGAAACAGGTGCTGGTCAACATGGAGTGGCTACAGCAACGGCTTGTGCGTTGATGGGGCTGAAGTGTGTGGTGTATATGGGTGAAGTGGATATTAAGCGCCAAGCTCCCAATGTGGCACGCATGAAAATGTTGGGTGCTGAAGTGATTGCAGCTACATCTGGTAGTCGCACATTAAAGGATGCTACCAATGAGGCTTTACGTGATTGGATTTGTAACCCTGAAGATACCTTTTACCTGATTGGTTCGGTGGTAGGACCGCACCCTTACCCTGATATGGTGGCACGCTTACAGGCAGTAATCAGTGAAGAAATTAAACAGCAAATCAAGGAGAAGACCGAAAAGGATTATCCCGATTATGTGATTGCCTGTGTGGGTGGTGGCAGTAACGCAGCCGGTTCGTTTTATCACTTTCTGGATGACGAGCGCGTGAAACTGGTAGCAGTCGAGGCATCGGGCATGGGTGTTGAA